>NZ_JBEONS010000011.1:0-94275 GCF_040544395.1 Pedobacter sp. CG_S7
CATTTTTTCTGCTTTGGTCATATTGATTGTTTTTTAAAAAGCAAATGTAGAGTCAAGTTGCCTTTAAAAAAATATGGACTTTGTGGGGCGGATACATTCTGACGTTCCTTTTTTTCTTTATCGGTTAATAAATCTATATTAATTATAAATTCCCTATCTCCAATTTTGTCACCGAACTTTGCCGAAAGTTTATTTCGTTCTTCTTCGGTTACTCCTTTATTCATAGCTTTAATTAAGCCTTGCTTTCCATATTCTTCAAGTTTTTCTTGAGTTATTATCTCATTGTTGGCGATAATTACGTATTCAGGCTTTTTTATGTCTTTTTCTTGTCCAAATAGAGTAAATCCATAAAATACGAAGATTAATACTATAAATTTTTTCATGCTTATTTTTATCAATTGTTAAATTAAAGTTCAAAGTTTTTTCAAATTGCTAGCCAAGTTTTCTGACTTTGCGAGTTTTTGGTTTACTTATCGCAATTTCCCATAGCATAAACATAATAAAAAATTACTAAACCGTCACTGTAAGTTACCTGGTTTTGCAAACCATTCAAAACTTATTTTATCTTTAAATGTCTGGTGAGCCCTTTCTGAAAAAATTATCCGATTAACACTGTAAGATTAGCATTGTTCATTCCAATAAAAAAGGCCAAATATCTATCATTATTCCCTGTTTTTTCCATAATTTGAAACATTATTATTGAAATAAGCCAACTAGCTACAATTGTTTATTTCAACTAAATAACAATATTTATTTTTTTTAATTCTCAAAAATCCATTTAAATAATCAAACAGATTTACTTGTTTTTGATGATGAGTTTTTGATAACGAAAGTATTAAAAAATAAGATATGCTAGGGTAATGACGGCAAATCTAAGAAAAGGGTAGTTTGTGTAACGGTTAAAACGAATTCGCGAATTGAGCCAAAGCGAGTTCATGAAAAACAGTTGAGCTCCAAAATAATAAATTTGATTAATTTCAAAAGCATATTTTGAATAACTGATAATATCTTTATTATTCTCATTATCTACCCATGCCCGTTCTAAGTGGCTAATAATAACCATTTCAATTGTTGTTTTAGACCCAAATTGTTTAATAACTTGATTCAATAAATATATTAATGTTTCATTAAAAGCATCTCCTAAAAATGATTGTTGGGTTAAAACTTCCCCGTAACCATTACTAAACTTTAAAAATTCTAAATTAACCGGATTATGATCAACTAATTTGATATAAAGCTTATGATATTCAGCAGGGACAGTTCCAATATGTATAGCCTGTAAGCTATTCCACTCATTGAATTTCCAGTATTCTTAAAATGTAAAAAGTCACTGTATAATAAAATCTTATTGAGTTTTGATTTGAAGAAATCTGAGTTTGAATTTGAAATATAGCTGATCATATTGACTACCTTAACTTTATTGGGAACTTTATAGCCATTAAATTCAGAAGGCTTTGAATGTTTAAAAACATAGAATCTCAAACATGTTCTTTTTTCTTTAATTAGGTCTTGAGTAATCTTTAATATTTTGAGCAATCTCTTTCGATTAAAATTGGTTTACTTGCATCTAGAAATTTTCTAAATTCTTCTGGATCTTTTGCAGTCAACATTAATCTTCCATTAGCAACCGTAGTTATATCTCCATTCTCATATTGATGATAGCTATTTTTACTTAATCCTAAGATTTAGGATATTTTAGAAGCAGCAGTTTATAATGCTATTCAAATAAGGCTATAGGTAACTCTTTTTAAACTAAAGTATTAAATTTTGATTGTATGTGTTCCTTCGCCTCCTTTTGAAAGGCTTCTGGCGTTTGACCCGTTTGCTTTTTGAAAAAGCGACTGAAATAAGGGCGGTCTGAAAAACCAAGCTCATCAGCAATTTCTTTTATCGTACTTTCACTATGAATAATGCTTCGCTTTGCTTCCAGAATCAGCCTGTCGTGAATGAGTTGCATTCCTGTTTTATCAAGCTTCTCCTTTAAAATCTGATTGAGCCGCTTAGAACTGATGCCCAATTTACCTGCATAAAAATCTGTATTCCTTATTTCCTGGTAATTGCTTTCCAATAACATCAGGAATTCATAAACTCTTTTCTGATGAATGTCATGAATAGTAAATTGCTGTTCCTTTACCTGTATCAGCTTTAATAGGAATACTTTTAACAAAGCTTTTACCATGATGTAGTTGTTGCCTTCAGTGTGGTATTCTTTTTCCAGCAACTCATAAATTCCTGTTAAAGCTAAAGACTCACTTTCACTCAATCGAAGGCAAGAGAATTCCCCCTGAACATTAAATATCTTAAATAAGTCCAACATAAATTCTTTATCTTCTCCTTCTAACATTGCTCGTTTAAAAGAAATCAGTTCGCCATTTTTTCCTGCCTTGTTTAACTGGTGTACCCGGTAAGGAGGGATCAAATAAATCCAATCACCCCTAGTTTCAAAATCCGGTTCCTTTAACGCGTGCAAAGCTGCCTCGTTTTTTAACCAGACAATCTCAAAGAAATCTTTTCGCCCAGGATCGTTCAGGTAACTCGGAGGACAATCACCTAAATTCCTGATGTAAACAAGTGACTTTTCAAGTGGGGGTTGTGTTGCTGAAGGGATCATTCTTAAAGTTAATTAAAATGAAGTAATAGTAGTGGACAAATAAGTAATTAAAGTGGACTATTCGGAAATAGGTGTTTCTTCATTGCGTTTTTATGACTTTTGAGTTACGTTTATTCCAAATAGTCCTATAGAATGTGCTAATTGTCTAAGCTTTCTTGCTTTGTAGGAAGCTATTTTTGTGAAGGTTTAAAAAGCAGATACATGCAAAGTATAAAAGAGCAAGAACAAATAGCAAAAGGAATTAAAATAAATCTGGAAATGATCATTGTTGAAAATACCTGGCTACTTAACCAGATCGATTTTGTCCAGGTTAATGCCTTAGCAAGTGATATTCAACAGGCAAATCATATTTTTATGATAGCTGCTGGTCGCTCAGGTTTTTCGATGAGGTCAGCAGCAATGCGCTTCATGCATCTCGGATTAAAAGTTTATTTTGTTGGAGATACGACTACGCCTGCTATTCAAAAAGGCGACTTGCTTATTGCAGCATCAGGCTCTGGTACAACCAGTACGATTATTAAAGCCGCAGAAAAGGCTATAGCTGCAGGTGCACGCGTTTTTGCGCTCTCCACTCAAGATCAGTCGCCACTAGCAAAAATAGCCAATAACCTGGTTCATATACCTGGAGCAGAAAAAGAAGATCACGATAGTAGCCGCTCAAGGCAATATGCGGGAAGCTTGTTTGAACAATTCCTGCTCCTGCTTACTGATGCCGTTTTTCAATCCTTATGGAAAGCGGATGGAACCCCCGCTGAAGAATTATGGAAAAGACACGCTAACCTCGAATAACAACAAAATTAATTATAGAAATTATGGCAAAATTACAAGTAGCAATAGACTTATTAACAACAGAAGAAGCATTAGCGCTTGCAGCAAAAGTTGCACCTTATGTAGATATTATTGAGTTAGGTACTCCACTAATCAAAAATATGGGTTCATCAGTCATTAAGGCAATGAAAAATGCACATCCTGATAAACTCGTTTTTGCAGATCTTAAAACTGCTGATGCAGGAGAACTTGAAGCGGATATTGCTTTTAAAGCAGGTGCAGATTTAGTAACCGTACTGGGCACTGCAGGAAACGCGACTATTATCGGTGCCGTTAAGGCTGCAAAAGCACATGGTAAAGGTGTTGTTGTTGATACAATAGGACATCCGGACCGTGTTAAAAGAGCTCAGGAAGTAACTGAATTAGGTGTGGAATTTGTAGAATTACATGCTGGTCTTGACGAACAATGGACTGCAGGTTATTCGATTCAGGTATTAATTGACGAAGCTGCAAGAGTTGGCGTACCAGTTTCAGTAGCTGGTGGTGTAAATATTGATAACATTACCGAAGTTATCAAAGCTGGTGCAAAGGTGGCTGTAGCTGGTGCTGCAATTTACGGTGCTGAAGATCCTGCAGCTGCAGCAAAAGCACTTCGCCAAGCTATTGATGCCGTTTAACAACAGGATTTAAATTTAATATTAAAAACAGCTTCTGATTTAGTTTAGAGGCTGTTTTTTTTTAAAAAGCATATTAACCATCGCTTTTTCTTATTGATTTTATGAGCTAATTGCAGATAATTTATCCATTTTTCGCCTAAAAACACGTAAAATTGTGGCATTATTACATCAACAGTTGAAACAACGATGAGTACTTTTGAAATTTTACTTGGATTTTCCCTGTTGGGAATGATAATTTTATATACTCGTAAAAATAACAAAAGATCCACAGATCAAGTTAAGGAACAGGATGTCATTTCTGGTAGTATTTTGTCTGCTGAACAACAAAAGGCCCTGCATCCTGATAAGATTTTATCGATCTTAAAAAAGGGAAATCAGGATTTTGTTGATGGTGTGCTTACCATTAGAAATAATTCTGAAAGAATGCGCCAGGCTTCCCTTGGCCAGTACCCTCTTGCGGTTGTTTTATCATGCCTGGATTCTCGAGTGCCCGTTGAAGATGTTTTTCACCAAGGTATAGGTGATATTTTTGTGCTCCGTGTGGCCGGAAATATTGTAAATGAAGATATACTAGGAAGTTTAGAATATGCATGTAAAGTGTCTGGTTCAAAATTAATCCTGGTATTGGGCCATGAATATTGCGGCGCTATAAGGTCGGCTGTAGATAACGTAAAAATCGGGAATATTACTGCGCTGCTCGAAAAAATACGTCCTGCAGTTATCGCTTCCATGGATTTTCCCGGCGAAAAAACTGCTGCTAATCCTAAATATTTGCATCATGTTTGTACCGAAAATGTAAAGCTTAGCGTAGCTAATATCAGGTCAAAAAGTCCTATTTTAAACGAAATGGAAGCTCAGGGAGCCATTAAAATTGTAGGTGCTGTTTATGACATGGAAACTGGTAGGGTTAATTTTAATTAATTTAGTATTTTTGGCTAAATTATTCCTTTAAATGCATTTCAATAATTAATAAATATATATTATGGTAAAAAGAATACATGTTCTTGAAGACGATACTGATATTAGATATATCATAGAATTTTTGCTAAAAGATGAAGGCTATGATTTACAGCTATCTTCATCATTTGCTGAGTTAAAAGAAAAGTTGAAAGATTCTTTGCCAGATCTGTTTATCCTTGACGTAATGCTTCCGGATGGTGATGGCTCAGAAATTTGTGCTGACTTAAAAGGTGATTTGTTTACTAAACATATCCCAATCATTGTGATGTCTGCAAACGACCAGAATATGAATAAAAGCATTGCTGCTGGTGCGGATGATTATATTAAGAAACCTTTCGATATTGATTACATTGTTAAGCGAATTGACAAATTAATTGGTAAAACCGTAAAATAAATATTTTACTATATTTGATTTTTTAATAGAAGAATTACGATGTCAGATCAAAAAAATGAAATATTCAATAGCATTGCCCAACGTCTTAAAATTGAAGGCTTTAATGTTGTAAACGTTGATAATACTCGTCCCTGGGGCGGTTTCTTTGTTATAGATGAGCAGCAGGCGCAACAGTTTGCAAATGTTTATTTCGACGGATTAAATGTTGAGGATTTAAAAATCAGTGGCAAGTTGAGTCCTAAAATATTAGTTGTTGCACCAGAAAAGCGTTTATCCTGGCAATACCACCATCGCCGTGCTGAAATTTGGCAGGTAGTAAGTGGAACCGTTGGTATTGTAACCAGCGATACTGATGAGGAAGGCAAACTTCAAAAATTAACGCCAGGTAACAGAATAACTTTGCAAAAGGGAGAGAGACACCGATTGGTTGGTCTGCAGGACTGGGGTATCGTTTCTGAAATCTGGCAACATACCGATCCTGAAAACCCTTCAGATGAGTCTGATATTGTAAGGGTAGAAGATGATTTTGGAAGGTAATTAACAATAATTTTAATACAATCATAAAAAGGCTGCATCATTGATAAAAAATGATACAGCCTTTTGTATTTACAGCCATTTGTTAACCTTACTTTATTTCAACTTAACACAACTTATCTTTTAGTACTTTTGTTATTTGAAAACAAATAATGGGCGAAAACCCATTTGTACCTGAACACTTTTATATGACTATTTTAATTTTCTTTCTTTTACATTGGTTCTTATCACTTTTTTGCCAGACTTTTTTCCTTCACCGCTATGCATCACATAAGATGTTTAAAATGAACCCCTTCTGGGAGAAGTTCTTTTATACCCTTACCTTCTTGGCACAGGGATCTTCCTTTTTAAATCCAAGGGCTTATGCCATTATGCACCGCATGCACCATGCCTATAGTGATACCATAAAAGATCCGCATTCTCCACATTTTATTAAAGACGTTTGGGGTTTAATGATCCAGACTAAAAATATATATCTGGATCATGTGAAATTTAAAACCGAACCTGAAGAGCAATTTCGCGGAAATTACCCAACATGGGCTTTTATAGATAAAATAGGTGATGCCTGGCCAACAAGAGTTGCTTTTATACTTTTCTATATAGGCTTTTATGTCATTTTTGCCACGCAATGGTGGATGTTTCTTTTATTGCCTATTCACTTCTTAATGGGGCCTATACATGGTGCTATAGTGAACTGGTGTGGGCATAAATATGGTTATTCTAATTATGATAACGGCGATCACAGTAAAAATTCCTTACCACTGGATTTTTTAATGTTAGGTGAGTTGTTTCAAAATAACCACCACATGAGACCGAATAGTCCGAATTTTGCTGCTAAATGGTTTGAATTTGACCCAACTTACCCTATACTAAAAATGATGCACTGGTTGCGCATCATTAGAATTAGAAAATCATAAAAAGAGAGTTAGTTTACTAACTCTTTCCACTCCAACGGCGACTTCCGCTTTTGGGTGTTCTCTTAGCACCACTCAGGTTTGGTTCACGATCCTGACTGCGTGGTGCTTGTTTGCTTTTAGCAGATGAAGCAGACGCAGACGCATTTCCTCCTCTGCGGTGATTTGCCGCAGAAGGTTTTCCTCCTTTAGGCTTATCTTCCTGTTTAGCCATTAATCCTTGCCAGCTCATCGCATAAGGATTATCCTCCGCAACAGGTATGGTTAAGCCAATTAGCTTCTCAATATCCTTTAAATATTCCTTTTCATCCGCATCACAGAAAGAAAAAGCGATACCGCTTAATCCTGCACGACCAGTACGGCCAATCCTGTGCACATAAGTTTCAGGAACATTTGGTAATTCGTAATTGATTACATGGGTTAATTCATCTACATCAATACCACGGGCAGCAATATCGGTTGCAACCAAAATACGTGTTGTTCTGTCTTTGAAATTTGTAAGTGCCCTTTGTCTGGCGTTCTGCGATTTGTTACCGTGTATCGCTTCTGCTTTAACACCAATTTTGATTAAGTCTTTAACAACTTTATCTGCACCATGTTTGGTACGTGTAAATACCAAAGCAGTTTGTATGCCCTTATCTTGCAAAATGTGGCTCAACAACGTTCTTTTGTCGTTTTTGGCCACATAATAAATAGACTGTACAATTTTTTCTGCTGTAGAAGATACCGGTGTAACTTCAACTTTCGTTGGGTCATTTAAAATGGTATTTGCAAGTTTTTGAATTTCCGCTGGCATAGTTGCCGAGAAAAATAAAGTTTGTCTTTTGGCAGGAAGTTTTGTAATTACTTTCTTAACATCATGGATAAATCCCATGTCTAGCATCCTGTCGGCTTCATCTAAAACGAAGATTTCCAATTCGCGCAAGTTAATGAACCCCTGGCCCATTAAGTCTAACAATCTTCCTGGTGTGGCTACTAAAATATCTACACCTCTTTGAAGTGCATCGGTTTGTGCTTTTTGACCTACGCCACCAAAAATTACCTGGTATTTTAAAGGAAGGTTCCTACCATAGGCTTTGAAACTTTCCTCAATTTGAATTGCAAGTTCGCGGGTAGGGGTAAGTATCAATGCTTTAATGGCTTTTGGGCCTTTAGTATTTGCATGAGGCTTGTGCAGTAATTGCAACATTGGAATTGCAAAAGCAGCAGTTTTACCTGTACCAGTTTGTGCGCAACCTAACAGGTCTTTGCCTTTTAATATAGTTGGAATAGAATGTTCTTGTATTGGGGTTGGTTGAGTATAACCTTCTGTTTGCAATGCCGATAATATAGGCTCAATCAGATTTAATTCGCTGAATAACAATATGTAAGTATTTAATGTTTAATAGAATGAAATGAACACATTTCATTTCTTCGCAAAGATACATATAATTTTTTCTCTTACGTTGATTTTTTACTGCGGAGTAATTTACCTATAAAATAAAGAACAATAAAGCCAAAAAATAGAGAGGTTTACGTATACATATCCCATTATTGAAATATAAATGATAACCGATAAGATTGTAAATCCCGCAGGACCAACAACGATCATGGAGAGGTCAAACAGGGAGAGCTATTTTTTTGAAGGGATCATAATTTTAAAAGTTGTACAATGATAAGGCTAATTATGTAAATTTGTAAATCTACTACTCTACAAATCATCATGGCAGAACCGAAATATAACGAAGACAGTATAAGGTCACTCGACTGGAAGGAACATATTAGATTGCGCCCAGGAATGTATATCGGGAAATTGGGCGATGGATCTGCACATGATGATGGAATCTATGTATTGCTGAAAGAAATCTTTGACAACTCCATTGATGAGTTTGTAATGGGTTCAGGACGTACCATTGAAATTACTGTTTCTGAACATAAAGTAAACATCCGTGATTATGGCAGGGGTATTCCTTTGGGTAAAGTAATTGATTGTGTTTCTAAAATTAATACCGGTGGTAAATATGATAGTAACGCTTTCCAGAAATCTGTAGGCTTAAACGGTGTAGGTACCAAAGCCGTTAACGCTTTGTCTAATTCTTTTGTCGTTCAATCTTACCGGGATGGCAAAACAAAGAAAGTGGAATTTTCAAAAGGGGAAATTGTGCTGGATCAGCCCATCATTGAAACTACCCAGCGTAATGGTACCGCCATTACCTTTTATCCTGATGAAAGTATTTTTAGAAACTACCATTACATTTCTGAATTCGTAGAAAGCATGATCTGGAATTATGTGTTCCTGAATGCCGGATTGACAGTAAACTTTAACGGCCAAAAGTATTTCTCTGAACGCGGACTTTATGATTTGCTGAATAAAGTAGCAGATGTTGATCATATCCGTTACCCCATCATCCACCTTAAAGGGAATGATATTGAAATTGCCATGACCCACGGACAACAGTATGGAGAAGATTACCATTCATTTGTTAACGGGCAGCACACTACGCAGGGTGGTACACATCAGGCTGCTTTTAGAGAGGCCGTTGTAAAAACTATTCGTGAGTTTTATAAAAAGGAATACGAAGCATCGGATATCCGTTCTTCGATTATTGCCGCTATTTCCATTCGTGTACAAGAACCTGTCTTTGAATCGCAGACCAAAACAAAACTAGGGTCTCAAAATATGGGTCCAGACGGTCCGTCTGTACGTACTTTCATCAATGATTTTCTTAAAAAGGAGCTGGATGACTACCTCCACCGGCATTCCAATGTAGCCGATGCGTTATTGAAACGTATCCTGCAATCTGAACGGGAACGTAAAGACATTGCAGGTATTAAAAAGCTGGCTAACGACCGCGCTAAAAAGGCTTCTTTGCATAATAAAAAACTTCGCGACTGTAAAGTGCATTTCAATACCAACCATGATAAAAGGTATGAAACTACCTTGTTTATTACCGAGGGTGATTCTGCTTCAGGTTCAATCACTAAATCCAGGGATGTTGATTGTCAAGCGGTTTTTAGTTTGAAAGGTAAGCCTTTAAACTGCTACGAACTTACCAAAAAAGTGGTTTATGAAAATGAAGAGTTCAATTTGCTGCAGCATGCACTTAATATTGAAGATGGGCTGGAAGGCTTACATTACAACAATATCGTTATTGCTACTGATGCAGATGTGGATGGCATGCACATCCGGTTGTTAATGATGACATTCTTTCTTCAGTTCTTTCCAGACCTGGTTAGGGCAGGGCATGTTTATATCTTGCAAACGCCATTGTTCAGGGTACGTAACAAAAAGGAAACTTTTTATTGCTACAGCGATGAAGAACGTAAAATGGCCATTCATAAGTTAGGTGGTAAACCAGAAATTACTCGATTTAAAGGCCTTGGGGAAATATCTCCTGATGAATTTGGCTTATTTATCGGTAAAGACATTCGCCTTGACCCAGTTATTCTTAAAGACCAAACCATTAAAAGTTTGCTGGAATATTATATGGGTAAAAATACTCCCGACCGCCAAAGGCATATCATCAGTAACCTGAGGGTAGAGAAAGATACTATTGAAGAATTGATCTCTGCTGATGCAAGTGCAGCTACAGCTGCTGTAACAGAAGATATTGTAGCTGAAATTTAATCTGTAATAGCTTTGGTATCTTCCGGATGCTGTGGTGGTAATATGGTGACCTCTTTTTCTATGATGATTATTTTTGTGAGCACCGCATATTTACTCGGCGCTATTGCCTGATCATATTTTTCTGAGTAGGCCTGTGTAAATTCGGCTCCAAAATACAGGATGATGGAACTATAATAAATCCAAAGTAAAATAATAATAATAGATCCTGCAGCACCAAATGCAGATCCCGGGTTTCCCTTTTCAATGTAAATCCCGATTAAAAATTGACCAATACTAAATAAAACAGCCGTAAATAGGGCGCCTATAATGGCAGTCTTCCATTTGATGATGACATCAGGTAGTACCTTAAAAATGATAGTGAAAATTCCTGTAACCACAGCCAGGGTAACCACACGGGTAATAAGATCCATCATAATAGTTGTTACTTCTGGGATATATTGAGAAATTTTAGATCCCAAACCTACAATAATACTATTCACAACCAGGGAAACCAGTAATAAAAAGCCCATGGAAACAATTAGCGAGAAGGATAATAATCTATTGGTAAGCATTTTTATCCAGCCCTTTTTTGGAATAGCCCGCACTTTCCAGATCAGGTTAATACTGTCCTGAATTTCTATGAATATGGCTGTGGAACCAATAACTAGGGTTATAATTCCAACCAATAAGCCAAGGGTGCTCTTGCCGCTCAGGTTGGCATTAATTACAAAGCTTTGCAATTGCAATGTTGCCGGTTCTCCGATAAAGCTATTTATTTCTGAAAATAACTCCGTATCAGCATTCAGCTTGTCGCCGAAGAAAATACTTGCCGCAGAGATAACGATAATAATCAATGGGGTTAATGCAAATATGGTATAATAAGCTAATGACGCGCTGAGTTTAGTCACTTTATCTTCTACAAAACCTTTACCGGCTGCCATGAAAAGATGGCCGAGGGATTTAAAAAAGCTTAGTAACGATCTGAGTATTTTCATGTTTTTTTAAAATGGATAACCTATGCCAATATTATAAATTATGTTTTCTTTACGCCATGTTTTATTCCCGAAATCAATCTGATCCACTACCCAACGATTACCAGGTGCTAAATAAGGTTTACGAATAGGGAAAGCTACATCCAGACGTATCACGAATATAGTGGCATCTACCCTAAGACCAACACCCGTACCGACGGCCATTTCACTTAAGGCATCTTTAAAGTCAAAGCCTGAACCAGGTTTTAGAGGATCTTCTTTTCTGAGCCATATATTACCTGCATCAGCAAATAATGCACCATGAAGAATACTGATCAGTTTAAACCTTAACTCGGTGTTAAACATTACTTTTACATCACCACTTTGGTCGGCATAAGTTTCTATTGTTGGAACTCTGTAAGTCCCGGGACCTAAAGATCTGGCTGCGAAGGCACGAATATCGTTACTGCCCCCAGCAAAGAACTGACGAACAAATGGCAAGGAAGGACTATTCCCATAAGCATAACCATAGCCAACATTAAAACGATTGGCCCAAATGATGTTACGGGTGATTTTGAAATAGTCTCTAACGTCTGCTTCTAAACGTACAAACTGCGTAATAGGGACACCCAATACTGCTTTTTCTCCAGCCCCATTCTTATTAGCAAATAAACCCCAAACATTACCTCCGGTTTCTAGTCCCCCAAAAAAGAAAATGTTATTCCTTCTTTTATCCTCCATCTGGTTGGTATAGGTGAAATTGTAATTACTACCAATAATAAATTGTTTCTCCAATACCCTTCTTAAATCTGGAATGGCCTGTAGCAAACTATCAGGGTTATTTGCAGTAATTTTAGAAGTCACATAGTTTACAGATATTGGATTAAACGTATGTTCTTTATACATGTTTTCCTTCCAACTGTAGCCAAACTCTCCTTTAATAGAATTCAGGTTATAGTTTGAACCTCTGCTCAACAATTGATAGGAAACAGAACCAATGGTTTTTGGAATAAACGCATTCGTATTGCTAGGGTTGAAAAAAGGAACAATAAACCTGGGGAAAGTAAGTTTCGCTTCTGTGGTAAAAGAAAAAGAATTTAGTCCTTTTGATTGTCCGCTTATTTGTGTTTCAAAACCACCACTCAAACTAACATCTAATTGTTCAGCACCTCTAAACAAGTTCCTTGTTGTTTGGGTAAGTTTTAACTCAGAACCCACAAAATTATTTGATTTACTCGTTCCTGTCGCAGAAAATGATAAAGTGTTTTTCTTTAATGGGGTAAGGTATATGCTTAAATCCAGTTTGTTGTTTTTAAAGCTGTCTAAAGGTACAAAATCGGCCTTCACATATTGAAATGCACCGATGTTTACCATTCTGTTTAAAGACTGGTTATGATCTGTTCTATTGTAGAGCTCGTCTTTTTTAAAGAAAACCAGTCTATCAAACAAGTTAGGTTTGAAAGTTTTTCTGGGATCATAGATTTCGAAATCATGATATACTTCCGGTGTAGCGTTTTTGAGGACACTATCTCTTCTCAGTGTGTAATTAGGGTAAATGTTAATTTCATTGATAGTGTAAGGTTTTAATCCGGCATCAGGAGCAATATCCTTAACCCTTAACCTCACATCGACCAGGTTTTTACCTATCGTACTATCGACCTGCAAAATAAGGTAATCGGGACTGAAATAAAAATAACCGGCCTCTTTAAGGTCATTGTCTATTCGGATGCGCTCGTTTTTAAAAACATCAAGGTCATAGTTATCCCCAACTTTCAATAAAGTTTGATCAACGTGGTTGCGAATGATATTGGCAATACCCATGCTGTCTTTTGGGAAAGTAATGCTGCTAATTTTATACCGGTTTCCAGTGTTCACGGTGTAAATCGCCTTCGCTTTTTTATCTTTTACAACAGTGTCACCTATGACATCAGATTGTAAATAGCCCTGACTAATTAAATAACTTTCTAAAACGGCATTATTATAGTTCAAATTGACCTCACTCAACAATACCGGTGGTTCGCCTAACTTGTTTCGCAGCCAATGACGGAAACCTTTAGGCTTTTTAGGTTCACCCACAAGGTTATACATGCCTAATTTAAATTTAATACCTAAGAGCTTTTTGTTAGGTCTAGGCCGGGTTTTGCTTTCTAAGGTGCGTTTAACATCCTTTTGATCATCAATCCTGAACGAAGAATCAGGATTGATCTTTATTTCTGCACCTACATATAAATTTTGTCCCGGCTTGAGGTTCTTTGTACTGCTACAAGCACCCCAAATCAAGCAGATAAGGATCAATAAACTAACTTTAATTTGTTGTTTCATTTCTAAGCTTCCGTTCTTGGTTATTTCTTTTCTTTTTAGAGAAGTTCCTGAAAACTTCCCTAAACCTGTTGTAATCTACCACAAGTGCAAACCCAACCCCGGTTTCAATAATCTGACCTTCAATTATTCCTTCATTCTGGTTACGTCTGTAAGCCCTAAGTCTGTATCTGCCATCTGCCGATAACAAGTATTCCACATTCACATTTCCAGCGATATTTGTTGAACTTTGTCCTTGTCGTTGCGGCCCTTCCAATCCAAATGAACTGCCGATGGTAACGGTCAGCCGGTCATTCAATAGTTTTTTAGATAGGCCAATTTCTAGATCTGTTTTTTGTTCCAGCTGCCCCGTAGAATAATCTTCAGAAGAATTCACTCCAAAATTTAAGTCTATGCCTTTAATCAAATCAGAGGCTAAATTATTCAGTTGTTCTGTTAAAAGTTTACTTACACTGGAGCGGGCGAGCGTAGAAACGCCACCACCTCCGGCAAGACTCTGGAAAGGATTGTCTGCTATAAAACGGTTTAGTGCTAGCAAGGCAAACACCTGTTTGTTTAATTCACTTTCATTTGTATTTACCTGCAGTAATTTAGTGTAAACTATACCACCTAAAGCACCACGTTCATTTTCAGGAAGATCCAGTTTGAATTTAATAATGGGTTTAAGCAATTCCCCTGTCATCATTAAATAAACCTGGAAAGGCAATTTAGTTTTGTAAGTATTTCTTGTAAATTCACTTTCCGTATTTGCCTGACTGGCCAGTAAATCTATAGGTGCAGCATTAACCTCGTATAGGGCAGATAAATTAATATTGGCAGAAGTGGGCTCGCCAGTCCAAACAATACTACTACCCTGTATCAGTTTAAAGTCTTTTTTACCTAAAGGGCCAACCGATAAATTATAGGAGCCATCAGAAATTTCATAGCGCCCTGTTAAGCTGATTTTACCACTAGGATCCATAGTGGCTGCTAAAGTAGCCTGACCTTTAACTTTTAAAGCATCACCATTTTCGGGATCCACTACTACGTTTAATTCTGCATCCCGATCAATTTCGATTGTGGCACTCAGGTTCAAGCCTTTAATGGGAGCTTTACTCACTGAGTCGGTAGCATTGAGTGCTTTTCTGCCATTAAATGGAGCTACGTCAGCATCAATATACTGCACTATCCCTTCCTGGTCAATAATAGAAGGGTCTGTTGGTGGCATTGCAAAGAAAAACTTGGTCTTATCCTCCACCTTGATGTCCATATCAACATCAGGCTGGTTGAGATCTCCCCGAACACTAATGGTACTGGTTAAGAAAACCGTTCCATAAATCAGTTCATTGTCGGCCGCTGTAGAATTTAATACCCTGAAATTACGTGTTCTGATGTCCATGTTGAACTTATAATTTCTATAATCAGTAGTTAGAATGCCACCATTAATTGTCGCTTTTTGGTTTAATGAATCTATGATAGTAAAGTTGTTGAATTTTATGCCGGTTTCATTAAAGCTGATTGTTTCATTTGGCATTCTAAAATAAGAATTGGCATAAGCAACATTAAAAGCCGCCTGATTAAATTTTAACTCTCCTAAAACGCTAGGAGCATCCAATGCACCCTTAATATTTAACTGGCCGGTTACCGTGCCCGAGCCTTGTCTTATTTGTCCCATTGATAAGCTTTCTACTGCTTTCAAGTCTATTTTATCTATAAAGACTTTAAGGTCTAAAGCACTTTTTGGAGCCGTATAATAAAAGCCATTTGCCCTTAATTCATGTACACCAGATAAGGCAATATCCATTTCGTAAGCATTTGCTGTATTATTATTGACAGCAATCCTTAAAGTTCCTAACCTATCTTTCTCATAGCGAAGCTGGTCAATGGTAAGGTTTGCCTCAATTTTAGGAGTGGCAGCAAGGTCTTCTACTTTTACCGTTCCATTGATAGAACCACCTGCAAGTGCACTGTCTGCCTCTGCAAAGCTGGTAAGGGTTTCTATCCTGAAATCTTTGAATTCAACATTAAGTGGCGCATTTGCTGTCGTGTTGGTACTGTTAATACTCAGCAGCTGACCTTTATTACTCAGGTTAAACTGGTTAGCCAAAATACCCGATTTGCCAAATTGAATATAGTTCTGCGGACTAACGGCCCATTTTTGATAGTTCAGCAATAACTTTTCAGGATCAAAGCTGAACCGATAATCTTTATCGAAGGATTTAAAATTTCCACCCAGCACATATTTATCTTTGAATTTACTATCTCTTAAGAAAATATTCAACCCTAGGTTGTTGTCAGCAGCAATTCCACTCACTTCAGTATTGTAAAGTGATAACGAAGGACTTTGAATATTCTTGACCATTAATTTATAACCCAATTTTTGGTCATTATTGTTAATCGTTATTCGGGTACTGTCTACTTTATAATTGCCATATACCACGCGTGGGAACCAGGCATTCATTACCAGGCTGTCTTTTTTAGTATCCAATATTCCATTCATTCTGGAAGGGGCAAAGGTGCTCAACTCCGGGACAAGGTTCTGTAAGAACTTGGGATTGTAAATGTTAACGACAAACCTAAAACGTTGATCAGGAATTTTAGTGACCTGACCAAACTGGTAATACTTGTTGATTTGGTTAATTACGGCACTACCCAGATTGGTTAACTGGTACTGACCGTCTACTTTTGCATTAAGTATCTCTGAATTTAGGGTTAGTAAATTATGCGTTGCAGTTGCTTCTGAGTGTAAAAGAATGGTATCCACATTAAAACTTTGTCCATCTTTCACTACCTGTAAGTTATTAATAGCCACATCTCCATTTAGAAAATCAGGATCAGCACTGGTTACATTGGCATCAATAACGCCGGCAAGTTTTAATTCTGTTGTACTGAAATTCAATTTCTGAAGGTCAATTTGCTTTAAATTAATATTACCCTTAACGGCTGGGTATTTCCCTGCCATGTTCACAAAAGCCGTCAAGTTGAAATTGGCATTCGTATCGGTCATATTACTTTTCAGGTTAAGCTTTTGCTGTGTATAATTGCCACCCAGGATCAGGTTTTTGTAAATATATTTATTATAATCAGCGCTGATTACTTTTGCATTTAAACTTACTGAAGCTTTTTTCATGTCCAGCCCTGTGCCTTTTACCGCTGCGGTTAATGTAATGCGGCCCAATACAGTATCCATTTGTAACAGACTACCCATGTTAAAGTTGTTAAGGTCGATGTTGGCATTGTAACTTTCCTTTCCTTCGGGTCCTTTCATGTTGGCTGAAATTTTAGCCGAACCCATGTCGGTACTGATGTTAAGGCCAGTATTGAAATTAGTTAAAGAACCTTTGAATTTACCATTGGCATTGATGGTGTTAGGCAAGGTGATATTTGCAGGAATGGCGTTTTTAGGGATAACCACCATAAGATCAGCTTTTGTCATGGCGAATCTTTTAATATTTAAGTCCAGGAAAGTTTTGTTAATATCTGGCAAACCTTTAACCGTTCCACTTACATCGGTACGTGTGTTTTTCAGACCAGTGATTTGAAGTTTCGGTATATTCAGGTTATTTAAATAACCATTAGCAATAGCATTTACTTTTATTTTTTCATTTTTATAATTTGCTGGAACCGCATCACTAAAATAAATCGCATCCTTTAACCCTATAGTGGTGTTTTTAACTTCCATGAAAATCTTCACTTTTTCTGGGTTTTTAGTTAAGTCATCGATGGAGGAATAGTTTAGTTCGGTATTGTTTTCAATAATGGTGTTTGGCGTTTTAACTAATAAGTTCTTCACTTTAACCTGTCTGTCTGTGTATAGCACATCACCTTTTAAATTCAATAAGTTAAATCCACTCTTCTCCTTCAATTTTCCATTTTTAACGCTCACTTTAATAGCACCGTCGTTGTAATTAAGCCCTGTTGCTGTTAAACCAAGGTTTTGCATTTTGAGGTGATTGAAATCCATTCCCTTTACCGGCTTTTCAGCGAGGTTATCAAACTGCACTGTATTATTTGCTAAGGTCAAGCTATTTAAGAGCAGGGTAAGTGGGGCGGATTTCGCTACTGTATCTGTTGCTTTTTTTATAGGTACAGCAGGTTTAAAAGCAAACAGTACGTTTGATTTATTGAGGTTGGCGTCGCCTACTTTGTAATTTCCATTTTTAACATCAGCCTGCAACTGGGTGAAAGAGAATTCTTTTAAATCGAGGTCTGCTTTTGTATTATTTGTGGCACTGTTGAATTTGATCTTAGTCTTGTCAAGATTTGCATTAGCCAATTTAAAATTGTTATTGGTCAGGTCCAGGAATAACTGGGTTAAGGAAATTTCATTAAAGTCTATGTTGGCCGCTGTTTTTGATAGACGATCATTAAAATTAATTTTTACATTATTAAAAGCGAAATTCTCAATTTCTACTAAAGGCAATTTACCTGTTTCGGTTTTGGTGGTGTCTACACTGTTTTCGAGTTGTGCCTGTAATTGCGTCAGTGGTTTTTGCTGGAGGTAGGTTACCGCAGTATTTTTTAGGGTTAAGTCCTTAATTACATAATGTTGCTGGTTGAGGTCGAAATCTTTGATGTTTGAATTGAATTGGCCAAGGTTCAGTCTCATTTCGTTTCCTGCAACATCATCGCGGTAAACTATACCAATATCTTTTAATCCAATTTTATCTATAGAAAACTTAAGTGTTGAGGTGGTATCTGCCAAAACTTTGTCCTGGGGTTTCTTTTCTTCCGACATAAAAGCGTCTACTAAAAAAGAGAAGTTAAAAGTAGTGTCAGGGTTAATTCTGGTTACGTTAGCCCTTACTTTTTCTAATTGTATGTTATTAATCTCAACCCGGTTACTCAATAGTTTAATTAAATTGATGTCGACGGCCAATTTTTGTGCGTATAAAAGGGTATCCTTTTTTTGATCTTCGATATAAAAGTTTTGTAGCACAATATCTTTTGGGAAAGCTATTGTGATTCTTTCGAGACTAACTTCAGTATGTGTTTTGTTTTTAAGGTAATTAATCGCCTTGTTTTTAACAAAGTTTTGAACGGCGGGGATATTCAGGGAGAGCACAACCATCACTACTAAAAGGATAATTATGGAGATTATCCATAGAATAACCTTTAAAGTTTTACGTATGTTTTTGTTCAAGAGATGAGGGTTGATTAGTTAAGTAATATCGTTTTTTTTATCTAAAATCATGCCATTTGGCTTTATTTAAACCTGGAACATTAGATTTTGTTTTAGCAAACTTTATTTATGGTAAATAATGGTCTTTTAAATAAAAAATTAAGCGATTTTACTTTCCATTTCCATGGTTAAAATAATATTATTTGCCGGAGCATTCTCTATTGGGAACCATGAAATTGAGAAATAAAATTATAGCTACCATAGCTTATTTTAGCCTTAAAATAGCTATGTTTAAATATGAATAAATTGAACTTGACCATCAACTATGAGTCGTATAAAAGTCTGGCAGGTCTTAATGATGAGGATAAAGCATTATGTAGCCAGGCAGAACAGGCTTTGAAAACTTCCTACTCACCCTATTCCAATTTCAAGGTAGGTACCGCGATTAGATTAAACAACGGCAAAGTAGTGATGGGTAGTAACCAGGAAAATGTAGCCTACCCATCAGGTTTATGTGCGGAGCGTGTGGCTCTGTTTACTATTGGTTCTGCCTTTCCTGATGCGGTAATAGAGAGCATGGCGATTACCGCCCAAACCGATAATTTTAAGATCATGAATCCGGTAACTTCCTGTGGTGCCTGTTTGCAGGTCATGGCAGAGTTTGAATTGAAACAGAAAAAAGAAATTGAAGTGTTGTTTTATTGCCTCAACGGGGAGGTCATCAAAATAAAAGGCATTAAAAGTTTACTCCCTTTTGCGTTTTTTGAAGGTCGTTTGGCCGTCTGATTTCAGTCTATTTTACTTACCTTTGTTGCACTCAGGAGTGTTTAAAACTTCTTTGCTGGAATTTTCATTCCAGCACTTATATTTACAACAACAGTTAATTTATTAATAAAACAACAACTTTTAATGAACGACGAAGAGCAAGAAAACGTAAACGGAGAAAATAAGCATACCATAATCCCTATTAACGGGCTATATGAAAACTGGTTCCTCGATTATGCTTCTTATGTAATTCTGGATCGTGCAGTTCCGCATATCAACGACGGACTGAAGCCTGTGCAGCGCCGTATAATGCATTCGCTGAAAGAAATGGACGATGGACGTTTCAATAAAGCAGCAAATGTAATTGGTAATACCATGAAATACCATCCCCATGGGGATGCCTCCATTGGTGATGCGATGGTTCAAATTGGTCAGAAAGATTTATTGATCGATTGTCAGGGTAACTGGGGAGATCCAATTACCGGTGATAGTGCTGCTGCTGCTCGTTACATTGAAGCGCGCTTGTCTAAGTTTGCTAATGATGTTGTTTTTAATGCCGATACTACAGTTTGGCAACTCAGTTATGATGGACGTAATAATGAACCCATCACTTTACCGGTAAAATTCCCTTTATTATTAGCTCAAGGTGCAGAAGGTATTGCTGTTGGTTTAGCCACCAAGGTAATGCCCCATAATTTTCTGGAACTTTTAGATGCCTCTATTGAAGCTTTAAAAGGGGTAAGGCCCAATATTATGCCTGATTTCTTTACCGGCGGTATGGCTGATTTTTCAGCTTATAATGAGGGCATGCGTGGGGGTAAAGTCCGCGTAAGGGCAAAAATCACTGAGAAAGATAAAAAGACTTTAGTTATCACAGAAATTCCGTACAGTACAACCACGGGATCGGTAATCGACAGTATCTTGTCTGCCAATGAAAAGGGTAAAATTAGGATCAAAAAGATTGAAGACAATACCGCACAGCATGTAGAGATCGTTATTCAACTGGCACCGGGTATTTCGCCCGATGTAACTATTGATGCGCTATACGCCTTTACCTCCTGCGAAGTTTCTATCTCTCCAAATACCTGCATCATTAAGGATGATAAGCCTCAGTTTTTGAGAGTGAATGATATCCTGATTGAAAACACTAAAAATACCAAAGCCTTATTAAAACTGGAATTGGAAATCAGGCTCTACGAACTGGAAGAAAAGATTTTCTTCAGCTCTTTGCTGCGAATCTTTATTCAGGAGGGGATGTATAAAGACCATGGTTATGAAACTTCCACCAATTTTGAAGGTGTGGTTAACGTTTTATATGCTTTATTTGAGTCCTTTAAAGAAAAATTATACCGCGAAATTCTGCCAGAGGATTTCAAAAAGCTGATCGATAAGCCAATGAGCAGCATCACCCGTTTTGATGTTAAAAAAGCGGATGAGCAAATGAAATCCCTGGAAGATGAAATTAAAGTAGTTAAAAATCACCTCCGCCACTTAACGGATTATGCCATTGCATGGTTCCAGAAATTAAAAGATAAATATGGCAAGGGGCGGGAACGTAAAACAGAAATAAGACTGTTTGATAGGGTAGAGGCTTCTAAAGTTGCACTTGCCAACGTTAAAATATACCTGAACCGCGAAGATGGTTTTATAGGTATTGGTTTACGTAAAGATGAATTTATTGCTGATTGTTCTGACCTCGATGAAATTATCGTTTTTAGGGAGGATGGAAGATGTACTGTTACCAAAGTGGCAGATAAAACTTTTGTAGGCAAGGGAATTATTCATGCTGCCGTGTTTAAAAAAGGGGATGAGCGGACTATCTATAACATGATTTATAAAGATGGTGCCAGTGGTGTTGCTTACATTAAGCGTTTTGCCGTACTTGGTATTACGCGTGACAAGGAATATGACCTTACAAAAGGCAGCAAAGGTTCTAAAATCTTGTATTTTACCGCCAACCCTAATGGGGAGGCCGAAGTGATCAATATACAGCTTAAGCCCCATACTAAATTAAAGAAAGTTGTTTTTGATATTGACTTTGCTGAAATTGCTATAAAGGGTCGTGCCTCGCAGGGAAACATTGTTTCTAAATATCCAATCAAGAAAATCCTGCTAAAAAGTAAGGGCATTTCTACACTTGCAGGCTTAAAAATATGGTATGATGAGTTACTGCGCCGCTTAAATGTGGATGGCAGAGGAAAATACCTTGGCGAGTTTGATGGTGATGATAAAATTCTGCAAGTGCACAAAGATGGCTGGTATGAATTGAGTACTTTCGAATTGAGCAACCACTTTGATGCTGATTTGATTCTGATCCAGAAGTTTGATTCGGAAAAACCTTATGCTGTGGTTCAATTTGAAGGCAAGGGCAAGAATTATTTCGTAAAAAGATTTGTATTCGAAAACATATCGGTTGGTAAAAAAATAAGCCTGATCAGTGAAGAAAATGGATCTAAATTTATTTATCTAACGGGCAATCCTGATGCTAAACTGACTGTTAAGGTGCTGAAAGGTAAAAGTCATATCCCTGAAACGCTGGAGATTATATTAACCGATTTTATTGACGTGAAAGGTATCCGTGCTAATGGAAATAGGTTAAGTCAGCATGAAGTTAAACACATGGCTATTAGTAATCAAGAAGAGGTGGAAATAGCAGATGCTGTTTCTGAATCAGGTATTGACAATGAAAACAGTGATTTTGATGAGCCAGAAGATGAATCTGAGCCCGTAAAGGAACAAGAGGAACACGCTACGTTAGTTAAGGTTAAGCCTAAGTTTGTGAGCGAAGCACCGAAAACACCTGTTACCACTGTTGAACAGAACAGAACTTCAGTAGAACCTGAAAAGATGAAGTCTGCAAAAATTCCTTATAATGCAGATGAAAAAACAGGTGATACCGAAAAAGAGAAAGCGCAGACAGAAAGCACAAAACAGGTTATTAAAAAAGATATTACTAATTCTGAGGATACAGATATTGATGATAAAGGACAAATCGGCTTGTTTTAAAATAGATTGGAACATTTATGTCCACCTAAATTAATATTGCAGGTAAACGCTCTATCGCCATTACAAAAGAAATCCCAAAAATAGCCGACGACAAGAAGAAATTCCAGTCCCATTTTTTAACCTTTAATAAGTTTAGGAGCAGGAATGACAACACTAAGGTTCCGCCAACAATTAAGAGTTGCCCGAACTCAAGGCCTATGTTAAAAGCAAAAAGTTCTGCAATAATTTGATTGCTGCTGCCTAGCAATCCTTTGAGGTAATTAGAAAAACCCATCCCATGGATTAGCCCAAAAAACAGGGCCAACAGGTATTTAAATTTAATAGCCTTGTTTACTGTTTTTTTGTTAACAATATTCGCTGCGGCGGTAATAACGATCGTTACAGGAATTAAAAACTCAATCAGGGCAGTGTTTACATTAATTAAATTTAAAACACTTAAAGCCAGGGTAGCGCTGTGGCCAAGCGTAAAGGCGGTAACGAGTATCAATACCTTTTTCCACTCCACCAGGCTGTAGCTACCACATAAAACCATCACAAAAAGGATATGATCATATCCACGCCAGTCTAAAATATGTTGCCAGCCTAATTCAAAATATAGAGGGAAATCTTGCATGAGGCATGCAAAATCGGGTTTTAATTTTAAGAATACAAAAATTCATCATTTATCACTCCTTATTAGTCATAGATGTTACAACGGTGACACCATGGTGAGTCAAGGGTGAGTCAACGTGTTGTTCAGTAAAAGGTTGACTCACTGTTGACTCACCCTTGACTCACTGTTGACTCACTCTGTCTTCATACCCAGGAGAAAATGGGGATTTAGCGTAAAAAAAAAGCGGACAACCTTTTAGGATGCCCGCTTTTTAATAATTTAATAAACCTTATTGGTACTGAATATAGATCGGTGCAGGTTTTAATTTCAATAATTCCTCTGGCGTCATTAAACGATTAGGCGCTTTTTTAAGGTCGTTTTTATAGAACAATTTGAAACCGGTAAACTGAACAGGTTCATTTTGAATAAAATAACGGTATGTACCTATTTTAAGATCTGGCTGGCCCCATCCATCCATGTGCATTACTACCTGTACTTCAGGGCGTAATTTGATGTTTTGAGAATTGGTAACCATTTTCTTAGTAAACCTGTGTACAATGAAAACTTTCGGCGGCAGGTTATGTTTCTTTACCAGATCGGCCAGGTATTGCGAAGCATAATTGATATCTACAGCGTCATAAGTTCCAATTCTAGTACCTGGTTTAGCGCCTGTTTTCATAGAGAACTCAGGGTCGATCCCTAAATGTACGTTGGGCAATTGTAAGTATTTTTCTATTCTCGGCAACTCATCTTTAAGGTTACTTAAGGCAACTTGCAAATCTAAGAATACAATAGCGTTGTGCATTTTTGCAATCTTCATTACCGAATCTATCTGCGCATTACCCATGCGGTTGATGTATTTTCCGTCTCTGCCTGGTGTACCACTGGCCACTGCAGCAATGTAATGTAAACCTACCTGAACGGGAGTGCCGGGGTCAGCTTTTTCCCAGTGTTTTACTTCTGCGTTCAACCTGCGCCACATTTCTTTAGGTTCATATTCACCCAGGGCACCCATTTTTTTGGAATGGAGGTTGCCGTAATAAACTACGATGCGTTTATATGGTAAAATAGCACCTGCAAGTGGATAAGGTTGCTTTTTAACTGGCCACCTGCCTGTGGTGTCGCCATTTGCTATTTTTAAAAGTGCTGCATTATATTTTGCTGTATCAGTAGGCACAATGACTTCTTCCGCTTCAACAACGGTTGTATCTGTTGTGGCAGCTGCCAAATGTGTTGTTGTGCCGGTTGCTTTTTTTGCCTCAGAAGTGCAATTGGCTAATAAACCGATACTTGCAATTCCAATTAAGAATGTTCCCGAAAAATAAGGTAGTTTCATAATACAAAAATACACAATCAAATGACTTCTCCTAATCGCTTTCCTACAAAGTGTTAAATAGATATTAACAATGATTAAACGGATTTACGGCCTTTAATGATTTCCATGTTGACCGAAAGTGAGTTGGGAAAATATAGGCATAAAAAAAGTGGTGCCCAACTTTGCAGGCACCACTAAAAAACTTTAAATGGAGGAATTAATTCACATCCCAGAATACTTTATTCAAACGGGTATCTTTAGCCTGAACAGCTGAATAGTTAGCCGAGTTAAAAGATCTCTCTCCTGAAGGATAGATGAGTCTGTTGGGGGGTACATCAAAATTTGATATTTTACCTGAAGTAACAAACTGCAAGGCTGGCATATTTGTTCTCCTGTACTCAGACCATGCTTCAGTAGATTGAAGGATTCCAAAATGCAACCATTTCTGTGTGTAGATCTTAGTCAACTTATTTGATGTTGTGCCATTGTAAGCAACTGTAGCAACGTCAACAAAATCTTGAATGATATTGGATGCGGGTAAAACTTCTTTTTTTACACCTGAAATATTCAAGTTGTTTAGGTAATAATAAAAGGATACAGACTGCTTTACAGCAAGGTCGTAAGCTGTTTTTGCTGCTGTAGTGGTTCCCCAGCGTTCCTGAGCTTCAGCTTTTAAAAAGTTTACCTCCGGTGCGGTAATCAAGATTCCTGGCAATGCTGCATTTAATAAAAATGTTCCTGAGTCAACTAAGGCATAGCTTTCAAAATTAGCTTCTTGCTGTGCTAAAGTAAAATCATAAGGCATAGCTTTAAATGTTGGATTTTGCGCTAGTTTGCCACCAACCATTTTACTTCCTTTATCATAAATAACAGGAATCCTTGGATCATTTGCAGGAAGCATTACCTTATTTAACATATAATCTGTAGCGTACCAGCTGCCTTCTTTAAAAGCATCAACCAAAGTAGATACGCTATTGGTAAGTGGACTTAACAAAATATCTGTAACTTTTGGATTGTAAGTCGCTACATCAGCGCCATCTACCAACGGGAAATTTGTTGGATCATTTAACATGGCTAAAACCGCTGTTTTTGCAGTTGATTCGTCCACATTTGAAATGCGCATTAATAACCGCAGGCGGAGTGAGTTTGCATAACGTGCCCATTTATTAACATTACCACTTAACAGGATGTCATGTTTTGCAAATTCTGCTGTTGATTGTGCTGTTTTAAAGTAAGTAGCTGCATCTTTAAGTTCTGCAATAAAACCCGTGTATAATACTTTTTGATCATCAAATTTAGGTAATTTAATGGTGCTGCTGGTAGGTAAGCTTCCTGTTTCAGTATAAGGAATATCTCCCCATAGGTCAACCATTTTGGCTGCTTGTTCGATTAAAACAATTCTAGCAGCTTGCATGAAAATAGTTTTTGTCGCTTTTTCTGCTTCAGCACTGGCCTCGTAAGTTACTTGCATAGAGCGGTATTGCGACATTGTTCCACTTCCATTTCCTCCCGGAGAATAAAAATCATCCCAATATTGTTGGGTATAGCCATCACTTTGCTGGTATACCGTGTTGCCATTGCTAAAATAAGAAGTCTGGGCATAAACACCAGGTCCTATACTCAGAAAGGTGCGTACATTCCAGTATTTAACGGCCACGCGATCATTATTAAGCATCGCAGTGAAAAACAAAGGGATACTTGGTGTTGTGGATTTCTCCGGATTTGTAAAATTTTCTTCGAGTGCTTTTTTGCAGCTGCTGAAAGATGCAGCTACCAAAACAAAAAGACCCATTGCTATGATATATTTTTTCATGTCTTTTGAATTTTGTTACTTAAAAATTAGCGTTTAATGAAAAGCCAAAGCTTCTTGCAGCAGCAGTAGAACCAACATCTACGCCTTGAGACCACCATTTGTTACCAAGTGGAGCTTCCGGATCAAGATTTTTCATTGTTCTGTAGAAGTAAAGCAGGTTTCTGCCAACTAGTGAAACTCTAAAGTTATTGATGTGCAGTTTTTCTGAAAATGCTGCAGGAACCTTATAGCTCAATACTGTTTCACGCAATTTTATAAAGTTGTTTTTAAATATGGAACCAGATTCAGACCATGAATCTTCACCCCAGTTATAAGTGTTCATGTAATATTCTGCAGCACTTAAAACTTTAGTATTGGGCTGTCCTGTATTTTGATTTACGCCTGTCAGTAAAACTCCATCATTGTAGGTTACGCCACCATCAGTATAATTTAATCCACCATTTTCAGCATCGCGGTATTGCAGTGAGTTGTTAAACATACCTGCACCGGTCATGAATTTAGTAGGCGGAGAAACCATTTTTCCACCAAAACTATAATCTACTGTAAAGTCTAGCGCAAAAGATTTATAGCTTAAGGTGTTCGACATACCACCAACTAATTTTGGCATAATGTTACCTGCAAGCACATAATTGGCTTTGTCAATAACATATAAACCATCGTCATTGATCACAAAATTTCCTTTACTATCCTGTAAACGAGGGTTTACATAAATATTACCTAAGCGTTCGCCAACTTTAGCCACAATTTTAACTGAATTTTGATCAGCAAAATAGAAAGGCAGTTCGGTTACACCAGGCATCAGGCTGTATACTTTTGAGTTATTGGTAGAGAAATTAAGCCTAGTATCCCATCTAAATGCACCACCTGAAATTGGAGTAGCATTGAAGGCAATTTCCAGACCCTGACTGCCAATTTCACCAACATTTACCAACTGGCTGGTAGCGCCAACTGTAGCTGTTGTTTGTAATGGTAAAATTTGGTCTTTAACCCTGTTGGTGTAATAACTGATGTCTACACCAATGCGGTTATTGAAAAACTTAGTCTCCAGACCAAATTCTGCTTCATGTTTCATTTCAGATTTTAAGGAATTATTTCCATAAAATTTACCACCTGTTAAGGAAGGTACAGATCCATTAATGGTTTGCAATGAATTTTGACTGTAAGTAATGTTTGCTTCATACATAGGAGGTGAGTTACCTACTATACCATATGACGCACGGATTTTTCCGAAAGAAAGAAGTTCTGGCATTTTAAAAGCCTCACTAAAAACAAAACTTGAATTTACTGAAGGGTAAAAATAACTGTTGTTTTGTACAGGCAGGGTAGAAGCATATTCTTGTCTTGCAGTACCTTCCAAAAATAAGTAATCTTTATAGCTGAAATTTAAAATTCCTAGGTAAGCATACTTTACTAATTCTTTTCTGTTTTCTGCAGAAGTAACCACTCCATAAGAGTTCGATAAACTAAACCAGTTTTCTGAAACCAATCCTTGTTGTGTATCCGAATTAAGGTCTTTATAATGTTCTTTTCTACCCTGGAAACCGGCACTTGCAGAGAAAGCAAGGTCAGCACCGATCTTATTATCATAAGTTGCTAATGCATCTCCATAAAGAATGGCGTATTGACCTTGTTTAGTAGAATAGTTACCCGTACTGTTGCTGGTAGGGTTAAGACTTATTGGCAGTTCATTGTATTGTCTGTTTTCGCTGTTTGCAGCGGTAAAGTCATTACCAATTCTACCTCTAAATTTAAGGTGATTTGCGGCATTCCAGTTTAAGGTTGCGCTAGATAATAGGCGGTTTTCAGTTTCATCATAGCTATTTCTTAGCTGTTTCCAGTAGAAATCTAAAAGATTTGTTGCACGGATGTTATAAAGAAAAGGTTCCGGGCGCTCAGGTTGATTAAACTGCGCATATTTATAACCACCACTGGTTTGAAATTTTTCTTTCATTAAACCCATGTCTTCGGCCCTGCTAAAGAAACCCGAAAAGGAACCCAATACCTCTCCTAATTGATAAGGTCTGTTGTGTGTTTTAGTGTTTACATAACTCACCACTACATCAGCACTTAACTTAGGGCTTAATTTAACCGTTGAATTCAAGTTAAATGAATTCTTTTGCATTTTATTTCCTGGCTGCGTTCCTTTATAATCAAGGCGTGTTGCAGAAAATCTGTAATTAAGGGCATCAGTTTGGTTTGAAATAGCAACGTTAGCAGTAGAATTATAGCCTGTTTCGTATACATTGGCGTAATTGTCAGGCTGAGGAGAATAAGAGCGGATTGATCCATCCCACCATTTAACTTGCTGGTCTTCCATTTTTGGTCCGAAATTAGCATAAGCCCTAAAATAAGGTCTGAAACCAGATGGTGAACCAGCATCGGCAATCCAACCTTCTCCATTTGCTCCATTGGCAATGTTTGTGGCATGGTCATATCCAGGGCCATAAGTATTTTGAAAATCAGGTAAAAAAGCAGCTTTTTCAATGCTCGCAGTGTAATTGAAATCAATACCCAATCCACGAGCTTTGGAGCCCCTTTTAGTGGTGATAACGACAACGCCACTGTTGGCATCCGAACCATATAGGGCCGTTGCACTTGCACCTTTTAAAACAGTCAGACTTTCTATATCACTAGGGTTAATGTCAAGGATACCATTTCCACGGATTCTTTGATCGCCCCAGTAATCATTGTTGTTAGCGCCATTTGCACCATTTTGTGCGTCGTTTCTGATCATAACACCATCAACAACATAAAGCGGCTGCTGGTTATAGCCCAAAGAATTGATACCCCTGATCTGCACATTTACCGCACTACTCGCCCCACCCGGTGCTGTCGTAATTTTAACCCCTGCTGCTTTACCATATAAAGCAGAAGCAAAGTTGGTATTACCCGCTTCAGTAAGTTGTTTAGAAGTTATTGTGCTTACTGCATATCCCAAAGATTTTTGCTCTTTTTTGATACCAAGAGAGGTTACTACTACCTCATTAAGGTTAGTCGCACTTTCAGCTAAACTGATGTTAATCGTCGACTGGCTACCCACGGGAACTTCTTGCTTGTTGTATCCTACTAAAGATATGACAAGGATATCTGTGGGTTTTGCGGAAATCGAAAACTTTCCTTGTGGATTCGTCTGTACGCCTGTTGAGGTACCTTTTATTAAGATACTTACGTTTGGTAAAGGTCCTGATGCATCTCTTATTGTTCCATTAATGGTTTTCTGTGCGAATGCCAAAGTGGTGAAAAGGCAAAATAAAAGAAGTACTATACTTTTTAAATACAGTTTTTTCATAGTTGATTAATTAAGTGTTTAGTTTGAATGTGTTAGAATAAGTAGCTAATTGTTAGTTTATAAATTAAAATCTTAATCTAAGTAAGTAATATTATTTTAATCTTCCTAATTCTTTTTAAAATTTTTAAAAAGATTTTTTTAATTTGAAAAAATGCCTTATATATGTAGATACAAATAACAAGATGGCAGAACGGAACAAAATTTCTCTAATTCAATACAGCGATACCATTAAGAGTTTATACTATAATAAAGTATTGACTAGTACTGATATCAGCGATCAGACTGGCAAAAGTATTCCTTATACCATTAAAGTGTTAAGTGAATTGATCAAAGAAGGTTACGTAGCAGAAAAGGGTTTTGCAAATTCCAGCGGGGGCCGAAAGCCGATTAATTATTCTTTAATCCCTAATACCCATTATATTTTATCTGTAGCCATGGATCAGTTTTCTGCTCAGGCTGTGGTGGTGGACATGAACAATAATTTTGTTACTAAAGTGGCCCATTATAGTTTTGATTTAGGGAAGTTAAAAGCAGCTACTTTTCTCACTTATTTAGAAAGCTTTATTCAGGAAATGCCAATTGCTAAAACTGATATAATTGGTGTAGTACTTACAATGCCGGGATTCGTGGATACAGAGAACGGAATTAACCATTCATTTTTAGAAGTGCCAGGTCAAACACTCGTAGAATTCATTCAGGATCGTATTTCTATTCCAGTTTTTTTAGATAATAACTCTACCGCAATTGCACTCGGTGAGCAAAAGTTTGGGGTGGCAGCACATGTAAAGAATGTGATGGTACTGAATCTTGGATGGGGAATTGGCTTGGGAATGATTGTGGATGACAAGATTTTCAGGGGAAATAATGGATTCGCCGGTGAGTTTAGTCATATCCCTATTTTCAATAATGGCAAACTTTGTACCTGTGGAAAACGTGGCTGTCTGGAAACAGAAGCATCTTTAATTGCCATTACATCGAATGCTAAAGAAGGGATGAAAAATGGACAAATTACCAGTTTGTCGAGCTATGCTGAAGTTAATGCTGATCATATTATTGCCGAAGCCATTAAGGGTGACTTATTTTCGGTGAAGCTGATTTCAGAAGCTGCTTATCATGTTGGACAAGGTTTGGCTATTCTGATTCACCTGATGAATCCTGGGGCTGTAGTTCTAAGTGGTAAAGCAAGTGTTGTCGGCAATATCTGGATGGCACCTATTCAGCAAGCATTAAATGAACATTGTATCCCAAGGATGATAAAAAATACTAATTTTTTCATTTCAGATTTAAATAATGATGCACAACTAATTGGGGGTGCAGCCTTAATGGTGGAGAATTTGGGTGAAAAACTGGCCGAAAAAATGAAAATTTTAAATAAAATGACTGCATAAATTATAAAATAATTGGACTATGATTAAACTAAAACTCAACCCAACCTTATTTTTCTTACCTCTGTTAACCGCTCTGTTTACTTTCAGCACTGCAACAGCACAGCAGCATAACATGTCTAAAAATTACCAGGCTCCTGAAGACCCTGAAGTAATTCAAAAACTAGCGAAATGGCAAGATTTAAAGTTCGGTTTGTTTATGCATTGGGGTGCATACAGCCAATGGGGAGTAGTGGAAAGCTGGAGTATTTGTCCTGAAGATGAAGGCTGGACACAACGCAGAGGGCCTAATTCTGCCACTTATGAAGGTTATAAAAAGGCCTATGAAAATTTACAGACAACTTTTAATCCGGTAAAGTTTAATCCAGAAAAATGGGTTGCTGCTGCAAAAAATGCAGGAATGAAATACATGGTTTTTACAACCAAGCATCATGATGGTTTTTCAATGTTTGATACTCAAGAAACAACTTATAAGGTGACAGATAGTAAAACACCCTTCTCCACCAATCCAAAAGCAAATATTACCAAAGAAATCTTTAGTGCTTTTCAAAAAGAGAACTTTATGATTGGCGCTTATTTTTCTAAACCAGATTGGCATTCTCCAGATTATTGGTGGCCTTATTTTCCGCCTAAAGACCGTAATGTAAATTATGATCCTGAGAAGTATCCGGAGCGATGGAATAAATTTAAGGATTTTACTTTTAACCAGATACAAGAGCTAATGACCGGATACGGTAAAGTTGATATTTTATGGTTAGACGGGGGATGGGTCCGCCCAAGAAATACCATAGATACGGCTATAGATTGGCAAAGAGGGATTAAGCATAACCAGGATATTGATATGGCTAAAATTGCTACAATGGGTAGAAAGCACCAACCTGGATTAATTGTGGTCGATAGAACGGTAACCGGTCCGTATGAAAATTATACAACCCCAGAACAAGAAGTTCCAGAAATGCCACTTACTAACCCTTGGGAAACCTGCATGACAATGGGTAACTCCTGGAGCTATGTACCGGGTGATGAATATAAATCCTCACATCAGATTATTCAGTTGCTCGTAAAGATTGTTTCTCGTGGTGGAAATTTATTGATGAACATCGGTCCGGGGCCTGATGGAGACTGGGATACTGAAGTATATAAAAGATTAAATGGTGTTGGCGATTGGATGAAAATCAACAGCGAAGGGATTTATAATTCTGTGTCAGTAGCTCCTTATTCAAAGGGAAATGTTTATTTCACTAAAAGTAAAGATAAACCTGTGCTGTATGCTTTTCTCTGTGCGGAGAAGGAAAATGTTGTTTTGCCTGCACACCTGGATATTCCAATGGAAAAGGGAGCATTGGTTAAAAAAGTGAATCTATTGGGCAGCAGCCAGAAGTTGAAATGGAAAAAGATTGGTGATGGAATTCGGATAACGTTACCTGCAGCAATTAAAAATGCGCAATTGAAAACTGCAGCCTGTTTTAAAATTGTGTATTAATTTGTTTAAAGTGTTGCTTTTATTTTCACCCCTAATATCCTTATAAGGAATGAACTTATGTAAAGACTTGTCAATATTAGTTTTATTATTGATAGTAAGCCTCTCTCTTCCTGCTCAAAATAGCGTAAAGAGTAATGATTCACCGCTAAAGCTACCTAAAAGCTATGTTATACAGCATACCCAGCAGGCGCTTAAAATTGATGGCGGTTTAAATGAAGTGGATTGGCAAAAAGTGCAATGGACAAGTGATTTTGTTGATATTGAAGGAGCTAAAAAGCCTTCGCCAGCGTTAAAAACGAAGGTGAAAATGCTTTGGAATGATTCGACTTTGTTTATAGCTGCAAGATTAGAAGAGCCTCAGGTATGGGCTACTTTAATGAATCATGATGACATTATTTATTATGACAATGATTTTGAGATTTTTATTGATCCCCATGGTAATGGCCATAATTATTTTGAGATTGAAATTAATGCATTTAATAAAATTTTCGACCTTTTTATACCTAAGCCTTACCGCAATGGTGGTGATGCATTGATTAGCTGGAATGTTGCTAATTTGAAATCAGCCATAAAAGTAGATGGAACCATTAACAATCCTGCTGATGTAGATAAGGGCTGGACAATAGAGATGGCCATCCCCTTGAAATCTTTATATCTCGGACATCCTTTTAAGGCTCCCAAAGAAGGTAGTTTATGGCGGATTAATTTTTCCAGGGTACAGTGGGACACAAAAATTAGCCATGGTAAGAACATGAAACTAAAAGATGCATCGGGAAAAGATTTACCAGAACACAATTGGGTTTGGTCTCCCCAGGGTTTGATTAATATGCACTATCCAGAGCATTGGGGATATCTTCAGTTTTCAAAGAATGAAAATACGGTTTTTAATCTCCCTTATGTGGAAAGACAAAAACAACATTTATGGCTCATCTATAAAAACCAGAAAAAGCATCATGGGAAGTTTGGTAAGTATGCGACTAATTTAAAGGAGCTGGGTATGAATGGACAACAAAATATAGAAGGAAAAGAAAATCTACTCCAAATGCAGGCAACTGATCATCAGTTTACAGCAACCATAGCTGTTAAAGGGGGTAAGGTCATTCACCTCAACGAAGAAGGATTATTATATTTTAAAAAATAAGCTTATGAATAACCGAAGAAAATTTTTAAAAGCAGGTGTGTTAGCGAGTTTGTCTGTAGCTATACTTCCTGGCTTATCGCAGGGGGCAATACTAGCTCCAACTCACAAAAAAAAAATTAAGCATTGGGTGTGGACTAACCCTAACCCGAAAGATACTTCAGAAGAGTTAGCGCTTCGGTACAAGCAGTATTACCAAGCTGGAATACGCGGAATATTTTTTGAGCATGACAGTGAAAAACATTTTAGGGCGGCCAAAGCACAAAAATTGGAAGCTCATTTTTGGATTTGGACAATGAATAGAGGGGAGAAATCATTAATGGAAGACCACCCAGATTGGTATGCTAAAAATAGGAAAGGAGAATCTTGTGCCGAACATCCACCCTATGTAAATTATTACCGCTGGCTTTGTCCATCGAAAGAAAAAGTGCGTGAATATTTAGAAAGTGTGTATGCCGCTGCATTGCGTAAAGACTATGTTGATGGAGTACATCTTGATTATGTGCGTTTTAGTGACGTTATATTGCCCGTAAATCTTTGGGCTGATTATAAGTTAGTGCAAACCAGTGAAGCCCCTGAATTTGATTATTGCTATTGTGAGGATTGTCAGGAAAAGTATAAAATAGAAACTGGGGTAATTATATCTGAAGTGGAATACCCGGAAGCCAGTCCTTCATGGAGACAATTTCGTTATCAGCAAGTTAACCAGGTGGTAGAACGTTTAACAACCTTGGCAGCTAAACATAAGAAGCCAATTACAGCAGCTGTTTTTCCTACTCCAGATATTGCCCGCCGCAATGTGAGGCAAGATTGGGTAAATTGGAATATTGATGGTGTTTGTCCGATGATCTACCATGGTTTTTATAAAGAAAATGTTTCTTGGATAGGAACGGCTGTTGCTGAAGGTGTAAAAGCACTTCAGGGTAAATGTCCATTATACGCAGGTTTGTATTTGTCGGATTTCAAAAATGACAATGAATTACAGCAGGGAATAGAAAATGCAATGGCAAATGGGGCTGGTGGTGTTTCGCTTTTTGGCGATGTAACAGAAAGTACTTTGGCTGCTTTAAAGAAAGCTTCAGTATTACAGTAAGTTAAAATATTAAAGTAGAATAAACGGAAAAGGATGAAAACTGCTATAAGCCCTGATGCTTAAAGTATCAGGGCTTAATTATGTATTTTAAAAACTATTAAATTTGCCATAAACGCCCAGGGGTAATTTAATTCCCGAGGTTGCTTGTAAATAAAGTTCACCAGTTTCCAGGTTCTTAACCTTTGGAAAGGACGTTTTAATTAGGTTTTCCACAATGATAGAGGAGAAACCTAATGAATAAGTATTTAAAATTAGAAAGTGCTCTTCTTCATCTAGCAATTGCACTACTTCTTGCATCATTTCCTGTATATGGTCTTCCAGCTTCCATTTTTCGCCATTAGGGCCATGTCCAAATGCTGGTGGATCCAGAATGATACCATTGTATTTTTTTCCTCTTTTGAGTTCTCTTTTTACAAATTTAAGTGCATCTTCTACTACCCAGCGGATATCCTTTAATTTAGAAAGTTCCTGGTTTTCATTAGCCCAGTTCACTACTTGTTTAATGGAATCAACATGTGTGGTATCTGCACCAGCTGCTTTTGCAATCATGGATGCCGCACCAGTATAAGCAAAAAGGTTGAGTACTTTAGGTACCGGCGTTTTAAACTGCTTGATGCAGGAGGAAATATAATCCCAATTTACTGCCTGCTCTGGAAAAACCCCAACATGTTTAAAAGAAGTTAATCCTAATCGCAGTTCTATGGTCACATCATCATTCGTATAGGCAATATTCCAGCGGTCCGGAAAATGTGCGTTGTTCTTAACCCATTCACCGCTAGTGGCCGAACGGCCTTTAAATTTAATGTGGGTTTGTTTTTTCCAGCTTTGCTCAGAAAGTGTTTTCTTCCATACTGCTTGAGGTTCTGGTCTGCATAATACCAGGTTGCCAAAACGTTCCAGTTTTTCAAAATCACCACAATCAATCAACTCGTAATCTTTCCAGTGTGTGGGTGTTAAAAGGCCTATCATAAAATGTTTTTGTCTGTAAGTGTATTAAAATTTCCCTTTTGCTGCCTTCATAAAACGACTGGCAAAGACGAAATCATTAAGTTCTGCAACATCAGTATGTGCGATTTCTTCTTTTGAACCTTCCCAGAATTTTTTACCTTCATGGAGAAAAAGAATGTAATCACCAATTCCCATTACGGAGTTCATATCGTGGGTAACCACAATTGTGGTGGTATTATATTCCTCCGTAAGTTCTTTTATCAGTTCATCAATTACAATGGCCGTTCTGGGGTCTAGTCCTGAATTCGGCTCATCACAAAAAAGGTACTTTGGGTTCATGGCTATGGCACGGGCAATACCTACGCGTTTTTTCATTCCACCAGAAAGCTCTGCGGGATTTAGTTTATTCTTACCCTCTAAATTAACCCGATTTAGGCAGAAGTTAACACGATCTAGCTTTTCACTTCTGGATTGTTCGGTAAACATGTTCAAAGGGAACATGATGTTTTCTTCTACGCTCATGGAATCAAAAAGTGCAGATCCTTGGAAAAGCATACCTATTTCCTTGCGGATATCAATACGCTCCTGGAAGTTCATGGTAGTAAATTCTCTGCCGTCGTACTCAACCGTGCCCTTCTCAGGATGGTGCAAACCGATCATGCACTTAAGTAACGTTGTTTTTCCGGAACCAGAACCTCCAATTATCAGGTTCGTTATCCCGGATTCAAATTTCCCTGAAATACCTTGCAACACATCGTTATCTCCGAAAGATTTATGAATGTCTTTAATTTCGATCATAATAAAAGTTGGGTTACAATATAATCACAAGCAAGAATAGAAATACAGCTTACTACCACAGCTCTTGTGCTGGCTTGTGCAACTTCTAATGCACCACCTTTAACATAGAATCCTTCATAAGCTGGAACCGAAGTAATGATAAAGCCAAAAACAAAGGCTTTAACTAAAGAAACGGTAATGGTATAAGGATTGAAATCTGTAGTTATGCCCAGCATATAATCTGCAGCTGATATGGCACCTGATAAGGTGCCACCCAAATAACCACCAGTAATACTTAAAAACATAGAAACAATTACCAGCATAGGTACCATTGTAATACCCGCAATAATTTTAGGTAAAATTAAATAGCCAGGTGTGTTGATGCCCATTATTTCTAAAGCATCTATTTGTTCGGTTACCCTCATGGTGCCTATCTCAGAAGAAATGGCGGAACCTATTTTACCAGCAAGTACAATGGCACTGATTGTTGGACTTAATTCCAAAATGCTAGAATCCCTGTTTACTGAGCCAATAATCGCTTTGGGTACAAAATCACTAACCATCTGAAAAGCGATCTGCAGGGTCATTACCGCTCCAATAAAGGTAGAGATAATAGAAATTAAGCCAAGTGAACCTACGCCAATAAAGTTCATCTGTTGAAATATCGCTTTAAGGTATATCTTCGTTTTTTCCGGCTTCTTAAATACAGCTTTAAGGAGCAATATATACTTGCCAAAGTTGGTAAAGTTCATTTATGGGTAATTAGCTAAAATATAAATACAATCTTTATACAAAGAAACAATAAAAATTGTTGTGGCTTTCTATATTTAGTTTGATTTTTTCAGGTATTGATAGATTTCGCTGTTTGTAGAGAGAATTACCGAGGTTTTCTCACTAAAAGTTTTATCTAGCGTCTCCATAGATTTCATAAATCCATATAAGTTTTTGCTCTGTGGAGATTTATTATAAGCTGAGGCATAAATAGAAGCGGCAGTTGCATCAGCCTTACCTTTAATTTCTTCAGCTCTTTTAAAAGCTGCTGATTGAATGGTCTTTAATTCCCTGTCTTTTTCCCCACCAATTTTTGAGGCTTCACCCTGACCTTCAGACCTGAATTTGTCGGCAACTCGGTAACGTTCACTTTTCATCCTTTCATACACCTGTGTCTGTACTTCTTTTACATAGTTGATTCTTTTAAACCTAAAATCGAGTATTTTAATGCCCAATTCTTTTGCTTGCTTATTTGCCGAGGCTAAAATCATGTGCTGCATTTTATCGCGCCCAACAAATACTGTGGCTAGCGAATCTCCCAGAACTTCTCCTATGGAATCTAATTCTGGCTTTCTGTTGGTGTTTCTTACCAGTTCTTCAATGTTATTTTTGGCTACTACATTTCTTGTCTCGCCATCTAAAATATCATCCAGCCTTGACTGCGCACCGCGCTCATTGGTTAATCGCTTGAAAAATTGCAAGGGATCAGTGATTTGCCAACGGGCATAAGTTTCAACAAATATGAACTTTTTATCTTTAGTAGGAAGTTGATTAGGATCGCCTACCCATTCCATAAACCTTTTCTCAAAAACATTAGCGGTTTGGATAAAAGGGACTTTGAAATTCATACCTGGCTGCGTAACGGCTTTACCAATAGGCCTGCCAAATTGTGTTAATACCACCTGCTCGTATTCTCTTACAGTATATGTGCTGAGTAATAAACTAATAATGGCAAAAAAAGCGATAGCTAATATAATGATGTGGTTTCTTCTCATGATTAATCTTTCTTCGTGGTTACTTTCTTCGGAGTTTCTTTATTCAATTGCATTTGTAGCAGGGGAAGTACGTTTGCACCGTTTTGATCGGTGATGATTACATTTCCTAGCTTGGATAGTACGCTGGACATGTTTTCTAGATAGAGCCTTTTTTTAGTGACTTCAGGTGCCTTGATATATTGGCTGTATAAGTCGTTAAACCTAGCAACTTCTCCCTCTGCGTTGTTTACTCTTTCTATGGCATAGCCTTCAGCCTTTTGAATAGTCGCTTTGGCTTCACCTCTGGCTTTTGGGATTACTTTATTATACTCAGACTTTGCCTGGTTAATCAAGGTTTCTTTTTCTTGTTGTGCTTCATTGACAGCATTAAATGCTGCTTTTACTGGGTCAGGGGGGTTAACATCCTGCAACACTACTTGTTCTACTTTTATACCCAAACTATATTCATTACAGATCTTCTGGATGAGTTCATGAAGTTTAACCGTAATTTCTGTACGACCAATAGTTAGCACTTCATTCACCGTTCTATCGCCAATGATTTCACGCGTTGCTGCTTCAGAAATGTTTCTTAAAGTGCTTTCTGGATCCCGTACTTTAAATAGGTAGTTGTAGGCATCGTTTATTCTATATTGTACAACCCATTCTACATCTGCAAGGTTTAAATCGCCAGTGAGCATTAGCGACTCATTTTGAGTACCACCTTTTGTGTATTCAGACTGCTCAGGCCCTGCGGTAGACCTAAAGCCAAACTCTAGTTTTTGCTGGCGTTCTACAGGTACTTTAAATACTGTTTCTGCAAAAGGCATTTTAATGTTTAATCCAGGTTCAACGGTACGGGTGTATCGTCCCAATCTGGTAATGACCCCGACTTCCTCGGTACCAATTTGAAAAATGCTATTCCATAATACAAACAAGGCCACGAAGGCGATAAGGATAGGTCTGAAATTCTGTAAGATTAAGTTAAGATTTTTATCCATGTTAAATTTTAAGTGATCTGATTTTTTTCGTCAGATGCCGTAAAATATAGAAATATGTGCTAATAAGCAATTTTAAGAAGGGTTCTTTTATGTATCTTTTGTATGTCTTTTGTGTATCTTGGAGCAGATTTATACATGAAAAATGAATGCACTTGTAACTGGGGCTACTAAAGGAATCGGGCGCGCCATTGCGCTAAAATTAGCGGAAAATGGATACAACCTTTCCATTTGTGCCAGAAATAAAAAGGAGTTAAACGAATTTGCAGTAACGCTTGAAAATTTAGGTGTTAAAGTGGTTTATGCTGCGACCGACTGCAGTGATAAGTTAGCCGTTGAACGTTTTTGTGAGTTTACATCAAAAGAACTGGGCGCAATAGATGTGTTAATTAATAATGCAGGTACCTTTCTGCCAGGTTCATTGCTTGACGAGGCTGAAGAGAACTTTCACCTGCAGTTGTCGCTGAACCTCAATGCACCTTATATTCTTTCCAGATTTTTTGGGAAAGCGATGAGAGATAGGCAGTCTGGGCATATTTTTAACATCTGTTCTATAGCCAGTAAAGAAATTGTAAAAAATGCTGGTAGTTATAGTGTAACTAAAGCAGCATTGCTTAGTCTTAATAATGTACTGAGGCAGGAATTAGCTCCATACAACGTTAAAGTTACCGCAATTTTGCCGGGTTCTACTTATACTGCTTCTTGGGATGGAACAACACTACCTAAAGAACAATTTGTTCAGCCTGAAGATATTGCGAATACCATAGATGCCATATTAAAATTAAGTGTTGGTGTGAACGTTGATGAGGTTATTTTAAAGCCACAAGACTTTAAAATGTAAAGGAGACCAAGTTATGGAAAAGAGATTGTTTAGAAACGAGCACGACAAGGTAATTGCTGGAGTTTCTTCTGGCGTAGCAGCTTACATGGAGGTTGATGTGACCATAATCAGGCTGCTTTTTGTATTGTCTACCATTTTTTTAATGGGGACAGGGATATTGGTTTATATAGTGATGTGGATTGTGGTTCCTGTTAATAACGAGCCGGGAGTGCGGTTTTCAAAATTCAATGATTACTTTAAAAACCAGAAAAATAACCCCACATTTAATGAACCCAGTGCATTTAACCAACCGGAAAACCCAGCTCAAAATTGGAGCTCTTCTACCTTTAATGAAGGACCTTATAAAACACCCGGTCAGCCTGATTATAATTTCATAAAAAAAAACAGTGATACTGGGCGCACCATAGGTGGTTTATTCTTACTGGTTATAGGTTTGTATTTTCTGATGAATGAATTCAATATTATTCCTTATTGGTTCAGTTTAGGGAAGCTATGGCCATTGATATTTGTTGCGGTCGGAATTAGTTTTGTTGCCAAAGCTAAACGCAAAGATACCTGGCAAGATTGGGAAAAACAGCAATCGCCACCACCAACGCCTGGAAACGAAAAACCTGCGGATGTAAAAGAATCTGGTCATACAACAAATGAAACGAACACCACGCAGCCGTAATTTCTGCGCAAACCTATTTAATCAAATTAAAAAAATTAAAAAATGAAACTGGATAGAATAATGTGGGGCATTATCCTGCTGTTTGTAGGTGGTGTACTTTTGCTGGAAAACTTTAATGTTATAGAATTTTATTGGAGAAGTATTTGGCGCTTTTGGCCTGTTTTTCTAATCATAGCCGGGATTAATATTTTATTCAACCGCAAGCAATCGCAAATTGGATCAGCTATTTCCATTGGTGTGCTGGTTGTAATGCTTGCCTTTCTTTTTTATAAAGGGCAGCAGCCTCCTAAAAATAGAAACTGGATTGAAGATAATTTTAGAGGTAACATTGATTTCGATAACGATGAGGATACTTCAGCTGTTAGTGTGCTAAATTTCAGTGAGCCTTTTGTTACTGATTCTGCAAAACAAGTGATTTTGAATATTTCTGGCGGCGGTACATCTTTTAATCTTGAAGGAGAAACTGATAGCTTGATTTCTGCCTTAGTTAACCGTAAACAAGGGAATTTCAGGCTAAAAAAAGAAATGACCGACAGTACACAAACGCTAACTTTTGCCATGCAGGATAAAAAAGGGAAATGGTCTATTAACAATGGCGGAAATGAAGTTCGTTTTAAGCTTAATAAAATGCCTGTTTGGACAGTGAATATGAGTATGGGTGCTGGGGAAGTCGATTTTGACCTCAGGGATTATAAAGTAAGGACTTTTAAATTTGATGGCGGTGCTGCTGCACTGGATATTACCATGGGGGATTTGCTACCCATCACCGATGTAGTTGTGAAAACAGGTGTAGCAGATGTAAATTTAAATGTCCCAACCACTTCGGGCTGCAGAATTAAGTCTAAAACAGGTTTGTCCTCAAAAGATTTTGAAGGGTTTACCAAAGTTGCTAATGATACTTATGAAACACCAAATTATAAAACCGCGACCAAAAAGATTTTTATAAGCTTTGATGGTGGTTTGAGTAACTTTGCAGTGAAAAGATACTAATTTTAGCTAAAAGCCTAGTCTGTGGGAAATGAACTATATACCATTGTTATTAATGGAAAGCCACAAGGGCCTTATGCACTGGATCGACTTTCATCGTTAAAAATACAGCCGGATACTTTTGTGAGGAAACCTGGAATGGATGATTATAAAGAAGCGCACGAATTCCCTGAATTACGGGCGCTTCTTGGTTTTGATTTTCAACAAACAGCTCCCCAATATTTTGCTTCTTTTGATCAGCGGTTATTGGCTACTGTTATTGATTTTTTCTTTATTATTTTAGGCTATATCGGTTTGATGTTGGTTGCATTTATTGTTGTGACAGAAAAAACTGAGCGAATTACACTTTTTGTGAGTTTTTCTCCATTGGTGCTTATCACCAAGTTTTTATATGCAAGTATTGCTGAGGCCTCTATAAAGCAGGGAACAATTGGCAAGCGCTTGCTGAATGTTAAAGTAACCGATATGATGGGAAACAGAATTTCATTAAGCCACTCTTTTTTAAGAAATACAGCTAAAATATTGTCAGTCATCCCTTTGTTTTTTGGTTATTTGTATAGTTTTCTAAATAGAAAGCAACAATGCTGGCATGACATTGCAGCAAATACCTTAGTTATTAAAGATAGATTGATTTAATCTTTATCTTTGTCATTCATGGAAAAAATAGCCTTACAATACGCCAGATTTTTAACCAGGGAAGTGCCAGTTGGAAACATCCCCATGGGAGGATTTAATCCTATCAGGATACAGTCTATGACAACTACTGATACAATGGACACTAAAGGTACGGTTGAACAAACCATCAGAATGGTTAATTCAGGCTGTGAGTATGTGCGTATTACAGCGCCAAGTATGAAAGAGGCCGAAAACTTGCGTAATATTAAAAAAGAATTGCGTTTTAGAGGTTACGATGTTCCCTTGGTTGCCGACATTCATTTTACCCCCAATGCAGCTGAAACTGCTGCACGTATTGTGGAAAAGGTAAGGGTAAATCCAGGTAATTATGCCGATAAAAAGCGTTTTAAAAATATAATATATACAGGCTTAGCCTACCAGGCGGAACTGGAGCGTATTTATAAAAAGTTTACGCCACTGGTTAAAATCTGTAAAGAATATGGTACAGCCATGCGTATTGGTACAAACCATGGTTCTTTATCAGATCGTATCATGAGCCAATATGGCGATACCCCGAGGGGAATGGTGGAATCGGCTATGGAATTTATTCGAATGTGCGAAGATCAGAATTATTATAACCTGGTTATATCCATGAAAGCCAGCAACACACAAGTGATGGTGCAGGCCTATCGTTTACTTGTAGCTACCATGATTAAAGAAGGGATGAATTATCCTTTACACCTTGGCGTTACTGAAGCAGGTGACGGGGAAGATGGACGCATTAAATCCGCCGTTGGGATAGGTACGCTACTGGAAGATGGGCTTGGTGATACCATTAGGGTGTCACTTACTGAAGATCCTGAGTTTGAAGCGCCTGTAGCAAAGGCCTTGGCCGATCGTTATCAACGCAGGTCACAGTTACAAGTGGAAGCTGCAGGGCAACTGGAGATAGAAAAAGAACATATTTTAGTGAAAGATCTTCCTTATACTCTTTTTACATACAATCGCAGGCAAACCCTTCCTGTACAGCATATTGGTGGTAATTCCCATCCAATAGTGATGCTTGATGTTGCTGCACAAAACCTGAAAGATCCTTATTTTCTAACTGCAGCGGGTTATAAATATGATGCACTTTTAGATAAATACAACATGGCAGATCAGGCATGCGATTTGGTTTACCTAGCCGATGCTCTGCCTTCATTTTCTTTCCCTGGTAACTTAAAGCAAATCTATAATTACCATACTTGGCTAGGATTGAAAGATAAAACGAATTGTCATCCGTTGATTAATCTGGCCGACAATACGGTTGAATTAGTTAAGGATCCTTCCTTGAATATATTTAGTGTGGAAACTGCAGCCTTCAATTCTGAAGCTGCTGCGTTACAGATTGAACAAATAAAGTTGCTTCCTTCTAATGCCGTGTTGTTACTTAAAACTGAAGCAATTAATGGTATGGCTGCACAAAGGGCATTTTTCATTGCGCTATTAAATGCAGAAATAAAAATTCCTGTCATTATTAAAGGCAGTTATCCTTTGTTAAATACCGATGACCTGATGCTTTATGCTGCTACAGATTTAGGTGCTTTATTGACAGATGGCTTTGGTGATGGGGTATGGATTGATGCCCCAATGGTGAAATTGCCACTAATTAACGCCACTAGTTTTGGTATCCTTCAGGCTACCAGAACAAGGATATCAAAAGCAGAATATATTTCTTGTCCAAGTTGTGGCAGAACACTTTTTGATTTGCAGGAAACAACGCAATTAATTCGTTCCAGAACAGATCATTTAAAGGGAATTAAAATTGGCATAATGGGTTGTATTGTTAATGGCCCGGGTGAAATGGCTGATGCTGATTATGGTTATGTAGGCACTGGCCCAGGAAAAATCACTTTATATCGGGGTAAAGAGGTATATAAGAAAAATGTGAATACCAGTAATGCGCTTGATGACTTGATTCGTTTGATTAAAGACGATGGCAAGTGGATTGAAGTGAAAAAGCAATAGAAGTTCTTTCTACTGCGAAAAGGGAATGTAGATGCAGTTTTTTTGTTAATTAGAAATTAAGAAGGTATAAGGAAATAATAAATCCTTTACACTGGGTTAACCAGTGATACCCATCTTTGCGCCAAATCAGAATCTGTTTATTTGGCGGCTGATTAATAAAGTTAACAAATCCATTTATATGAACAAAACTTTTACTAAACCTAGGCCATTCAAATGGGTTTACAAGTATGCATGTTTTATGCTTACTTTAGCTATTTCTCCATGGCCACAAACACTTTTTGCTGTTGCCCCCAGAGTCATCTCTTTCAATTCATTTCAGGAGACTGTTACGATTAAGGGAACAGTGACAGATGAAAAAGATGGGCAGCCTCTTCCTGGCGTTTCTATTACAAATGATCAAAAGAAGGTGCTTGCAGTTACCAATAACAAAGGTGGTTTCAGCATAAATATTCCTAAAGGGTCAGAAATCTCCTTTAATATGTTGGGCTATAAAGCCATAAAACGTGTTGTTAATTCAAATGTAGAAAACCTAATCATCAGCTTACAAGAATCTTCCAACGAACTGAATGAGGTTGTGGTAACCGCTCTCGGGATTAAAAGAGAAGAAAAATCTTTAGGATATTCGGTGACCAAAATTGACAGTAACCAGTTAACTGATGCTGTGTCCAGTAACTGGACTGATGCATTGTCTGGGAAAGTGGCAGGTTTAAACCTTGTCCGGTCAAATGGTGGTCCTGCTGGGTCAAATAAAATTATTTTGCGTGGAGAAAATAACCTGACCGGTGACAATGAAGCGCTTGTAGTGGTAGACGGAGTGGTGATTAACGGCAGTAGTGGCAGACGTTCGGGGAATGCTTCTGAAGCTGTTTATGGAACGGGTAGTGATAATATGCCGGCAGATTATGGCAGTGGCCTTAATGATATCAACCCCGAGAATATCGAGAGTGTAACGGTATTGAAAGGTCCTGGCGCAGCTGCACTTTATGGTCAGCGAGGTGCAAACGGGGCAATTATCATCACTACTAAATCAGGAAATTCTAAAAAGAAGGGACTGGGTATTAAATTTACTTCAAATGGTTCTGTTGAGGAGCCTAATCGCTGGCCGGATATGCAATTTGAATACGGACAGGGTTTAGATGGTGCCGGACATTACTCTTTCGGCTCAAGCGCTGATGGAGGAAGTACCGGTGGTACCAGTTCTGCTTATGGTCCGAGGTTTAACGGACAATCGTTTTTTCAATATGACCCGGTAAAACAGGCTGTGGGAACTGAACGGACGCCTTGGGTGCCTTATAAAAACAAGATCAGGAATTTTTTCGAATCCGGATATAATTTAACAAACTCTTTAACCCTTGACGGGACTTATAAAAAGACAACAGGTAGAGTTTCTATAACGCACCAGAACAATTCCTGGATCGTGCCAAACACAGGTATGGAACGGACTTCAGCATCTTTATCTTTAAACTCTAAAATTACACCAAAACTCACTGTTTCCACTAAGCTTAATTATAGCAACAGGTTTAGTGATAACCTTCCTGGAAATGGCTATGGTAATCAATCCTTAATGTACTGGTTCATTTTCTGGCAACCAAATGCTGATCTTGACTGGTTAAAAAATTATTGGGTAAATGGGCAAGAGAACAAGCAGATTAAGTATCCATTCAGTTCTTATCCTGAAAACCCTTATGCTATCTCTAATGAGTTTATCAATAAAACAGGCAGGAATGGCTTAACAGGTAATGTACAGGCCAACTACGAGTTTACTAAAGAATTGTCCCTTCTTGTGCGTAGTACTTTTGATTTGTCAGCTGAGCAACGTGCGCAGGAGCGCCCTTATGATGCAGGAAGTAGACTTCCGCAGGGCTCTTATCGTACACAAGATATTTATGCGCAGGAAACAAACATTGATTTCCTAATGAGGTACAATAAAAAAGTAAATCAGGATATTTCTATAACTGCTACTGTTGGTGGTAGTCAGCTTAGAAATAAATATAATAAAAAAGACCTCAGGGCTGATGGTCTGATCGTACCAAACATCTATAGAATGGATAATAATTTATATCCGCTAATTTCCATTCCGGATACAAACAGGTTAAGGATTAATAGTGTTTATGGAATAATGTCCATGGGTTATAAAGACCGTTTATTTCTGGATATTACAGGAAGACAGGATTGGAACAGTGTATTGGCAACTCCAACTAGGAAAGACAATGTTGGATTTTTCTATCCTTCTGCCAACCTGAGTTATATAATTTCAGAATCTCTAAAGTTGCCTGAATTTGTAAGTTATATGAAACTGAGAGCTTCGGCCTCGCAGGTAGGTAGTGGAACTAATGTTCCATACAGAACTTCATATACTTACGGGCTAGCTGCAAATGGTACCTATCCCGATAGTGCACTTACTAACCCTGGGGTATTGCCAAATCCAAACTTAAAACCTTTGAAAACGACTACTTACGAATTAGGTACTGAAGTGAAGTTTTTCAATGGCAGGCTCGGCTTTGATGTAGCCTATTATGTTGGGAATACCAAAAACCAAATCCTTACAAGAATAGTAGATCGCTCTTCCGGCTACAATCAGGCTGTTATTAATGCCGGTCGTGTAAATAATACGGGTATTGAAGTAGCACTTAACGCTAGCCCCGTAAAAAACAAAGATGGTTTTAACTGGACCACTTATATGACTTTTGCCTCTAATAAAAATCAAATAATGGAGCTGCCAGACAGTTCTATTATTTTGAGCGTAGGCCCTGTTGGTGGTGGTCAGGTGGTTGCAAAAGTTGGTGGCAGCATGGGCGATCTTTATGGAAGAGGTTATGAAAGAGCACCAGACGGACAGGTTATTTATGATGAAGCCACGGGTTGGGCAAAAATAACAACCGATGTGATTTATATCGGTAATACTATTCCAAAGTATAAGTTTAGTTTCGGTAATAACTTTAATTATAAACGCTTTAGTTTAAATTTCTTGTTTGATGCACAGGTTGGTGGTGTGAGCCACTCCCTAATGAACTATAAAATGGTGGAGCAGGGTAAATTAACCAATACCTTACCAGGAAGGTATAATGGAATTATTGGTAAAGGTGTAATCAGAAATGCTGATGGAACTTTCCGCCCCAACGATGTCATTTCTTATGATATCGATAACTATTACCGCTCTCACATGGGATCAGAAAATGCTGAAGGTTCTACCTTTAGTACAGATTTTATAAAGTTCAGGGAAGCCAGCTTTAATTATAAAATTAACTCCAGATGGCTTAAGAATTCTGGTTTATCTTCTGTAAGCATTGGTGTATATGGCCGTAATCTCTTTATTTGGTCCCCTTGGCCAATGTTCGACCCAGAATTTGGAACGCTTAGCGGTTCGGATATCGTGAGGGGCTTTGAAGTAGGGCAGTTCCCATCTACAAGAACATACGGATTTAATTTAGTTGTTGGAATTTAAATTTTCGCAATGAATAGAAGCTTATGATAGCTTCATCACCGTTAAAAACATAAATAAGTTGATGAAACCATCATAAGTTTACAGCTTACAAAAAGCAATGAATAGAAGCTTATGATAGCTTCATCACCGTTAAAAACATAAATAAGTTGATGAAAAATATAAAATATAAATTCACAGGCTTGTTGTTGGCGTTTTCGATTACGCTTTCCTCATGCGATAAAGATTTTGAAGAGATTAACACAGATCCCATCAATATTCTTTCTGCTACCCCAGATAAGTTGCTTGCACCTTCATTAGTCAGCACATTATCAACTAATATGATTCGTAACCGCAACTTTAACAATGAACTGATGCAGGTAACGGTAAGTATAAGTGATGGAGATGCTACTGTTTTTAGGTATGAATTTAGACGTACATGGTCTGATTATACCTGGAACAACTGGTATGTGCAATTAAATAATTTTAAAGATGTTTTTACATTGGCTAGTGAGCCGGAAAACTTAAATACTTCCTACCAAGGCATTTCCCTCATCTGCCAGGCTTGGGTGTATTCTTTGCTGACAGATACTTATGGCGATGTTCCCTACACAACGGCTAATCAAGGAAAGAACGGCATACTTGAACCAGTTTTTGATAAACAAAAGGATATTTATCTTGATCTTTTCAATAAACTGGAGGAGGCAAATAATTTATTAAGTCAGGGTAAACAAATAGTTGCATCCAGCGATCCAGTTTATAATGGCGATGTAGCCGCCTGGCGCAAGTTTGGTAACGCCTTATATTTAAGGTTGCTAACCAAGGTGTCTGGCAAATCTGAGGTCTCAGCGCCAACTATTGCTAAAATTAAGGAAATTGTTGAGGGTAATCCATCAAAATATCCATTGATCGACAATAATGCAGGTTCGGCAGTAATCAGGTGGACAGGAGAAACAGGAAGTGGGCCTTATGTAAATCCTTACGTTAATGCAATAAGGGTACAGGATTTCAGAACTCCTGGATTGGGGAAGTTCTTCATTGAGCATTTAAGAGACTGGAACGATCCGCGCATTAACTTTTCAGCTTATGGAACCGAAGGCATAAATAGTTTAGGAATTAATCCTGGCAGTAACTCATTTGCAGGGGTTCCTAGTGGATATCTGGTCGGCGAAGAGGTTACTAAATCTGCTTATTTTTATTCTTATGAACAATTAGCGTCGAATAAAGCAATTGGCACCAGGTCACTGCAGCAGTCTCCATTAACAGGAATTATCATGAACTATGCTGAATTACAGTTTATTCTGGCTGAGGCAGCTGCAAAAGGATGGATCAGTGGTTCTGCTGAAAATTATTACAACAAAGGAATTGCCAATGCTATTAATTACTGGGTTCCTATGTTCCCGGCTGACGTATCTTCTGCAACTTTTACAGAATATGTTTCAAACGCTGATATAAATTGGGATGCCACGCTATCTTTAGATGGCAAAATGGAGCAGATTCATTTACAAAAATATTTTGCTTTGTTCCTTGTTGATATGCAGCAATGGTTTGAATATAGGCGTACAGGCCATCCGGTTCTCCCTAAAGGTGCCGGTCTGCGAAACAATGGTGTCATGCCTGCAAGAATGACTTATCCGGTTTACGTACAGTCTGCAAACCCAACAAACTATAAAGCCGCTGTAGCATCCCAGGGGTCGGACGAAATCTTCACTAATGTATGGTGGCAAAAACCATAAGCAGATCAAAGATTATTTTATTAAAACGCTAAAATGAAAAAGATATTTTTAATTACTCTTACCCTACTTTCTGCCGCCTTCCTATGGTCGGGGTGTGAAAAAAACAATTACCCCGGTGGAACAATTAGTCCCTACCTGCCGTTGTACGACCTCAGGGAAATTTATAAAGGAAATGATATAACATTAAACACTGGTAACATGTTCGGCTCCAATAGTGTTACCGGTGTGGTTGTTTCTGACCATTCCGGTAAAAATCTTCCTGCAGGACTTTTGGTGATACAGGAAAGAAAGCGCATTAATTTATTAAGGGGGATTTCAATAAATATTGGTAATGATGCCGTGAATTATGTGCCTGGAGATTCTGTAGTGGTTAACATTACAGGAGGGATTCTTAAAAGGACAGATGGGGTTTTGCAAATTACGGGTATTCCGGCTGGGGCGGTTACAAAAGTAGCTTCAGGTCTGAAAGTAGATCCCAACAGGGTGTCAAGTAGTAATATACTGGCGAAACCTGAAGATTATGAAAGTACTTTTGTTGCTATTGTGAAAGCCGGTTTTGATACCAGAACAGAGCCAACAGATGTTTACGCTGGTGATAAATTATTGAATGATGGTTTTGACAATATCACTTTGCATACCCAGGCCTCGGCCACATTTGCTAACAGCCATGAACTTAACTTTAATGCCAACTATTATGGCATCGTTTTTAATAAGTTAAATGCAGAAGGGAAATTAATTCCGCATCACCATATTCGTACCTTGCAAGACGTTAAGCCTTTAAGTTCTACTCCTGAAATTGCATCTGTCATCATTTCCGGCTTCATGGCTGATGTGAGGGGTGGGGATGGAAATTATGAATATATGCAATTCATTGCTACAAGAGACATTGATTTTGCTGCTACTTCTTTCGCTGTCGTTGTTACCAATAATGCGGGTGGCTCAGTTCCAATTGGACTGCCTAGTTTAGGATGGGCAACCGGAAGCTTGGCAACAAAAGGAAATTCAAGGACTTACAAGTTTAATCTTACCATGGGAAAAGTTTCAAAAGGAGAATTCTTTTATGTGGGCGGATCAACCAAAATGATCAATGGATCAAGTTCTACTACTATGGCTGATTCTAAATGGATTAGGTCATTCAATTATTCAACAACGAATGGTGATGGATTCGGATTAAAAACCAGTGGTTTGTTTGCAAATAGCGGCAATGCTTCAGGATTTGCAGTATTTGAGGGCACAGAGGTAGATGTAAATTCTACCCCAATAGATGTGGTGTTTATTGGTTCCGGAGGTAGTTTATACGGAGGAACAACGGGTTATAGGATTGCCAATACAGATTTTTATGATAAGGTAGACGTAGTGAGCGATGACCTGAAGCCACAACCTTTTTACAGGTCTGGCACCAACAAAATGAATTTTGCCTATTTAACGTCTGATTTGGGTTATTTTAATAAGCTTGGTGGTGTTTATAACGTAGCCCTCGGGAAATGGGTGAAAGCTAGAGCCCAGACTCCTGTGTTACTAACTAAGACCTCTCCCGTTATTGAAATTGAAGGGGTGTTTCCAGCAGCTTCTGAGGAAAATCCAGCAGGTTTTCCAGCCACTTCTCTAAAATAAAAATACAATAATTGGAACTCATTTGTAGATTAATGCTTTCATTTTAACGTCGGAGTAATTACTCTGACGTTAAAATGAAAGCATTAATTGTTTTCTTCAATAAATTTCAATGTCGTTTCACATACCTCCAGTAATTGTGGGGGCAAAGTTTCTGCAGTATAAGGGTGTGATGCTCCATAAACATGGTTGGCGCCTTTTATTCTTTTAAGTAAGGCTGCGGGTTGCTCTTTTGCAAGCTGCTCAGCCACGTTGAATGGTACATTTATATCATCATCCCCATGGATAATTAACCATGGAATCTGAATCTTTTTGGCTGCAGCAACAATGTTATATTCGTCTTTATGAAGCTGGAAGTCCTTTAACAGCGTAATATTTAAAGGCATTTTTTCTTTCGTTCTTGCATTTTCTACATAGATTCTGCCTTTTCTTTCCCATTCTTCTTCTTGTTCTGGTTTCCATAAACTACTGAAGTCGGCAATGGCACTCCAGGTAACCACTCTGCATATTCTAATATCAGTTGTAGCACTAATAATCGCCAGCCCACCACCTCTGCTATGACCAATCAATGTGATTTTGCAAGAAGGGTAAGTATGTGCAACGTAATTGATGATCGTATTTACATCTGCAAGTTCATAACTTATGGTGTTTAATGCAAATGCCGCCATATCCTGAACTTCCTTAGAGTTTTCAGAAGAAACACCACAGTGTGAAAGGTTGAATTTTAAAAAACGATAGCCTTTTTCAGCAAAATATTGTGCAATTAAGTGATGTGCACCCCAATCTTTAAACCCTTTGAACCCATGAACGAATACAATAACCTCATTTTTTGTGGATTTATCGTCATAAGTATGGTCGCCAAATATGATTTTATCATTAGATCCAGTTAATATAAATTGCGCTTTTTTAATCATAATGCACTTTTGATAGGTTCTTTTAGCTAATATAACAAAATTATAGTTTGAAGTGGGGCTTAAAGCAGTTAATTTAAAATCTTTCTAAATAAGTCTTAATTACAGCATAATGACAGACACTGAGCATGGTCTTATTACTTTTGTTTTGGAAAAAAAATTATCAAATCAATTGGAATATTTAAGGATTATTGCTTTTACTCACAAACAGATTGACCTAAAATCTCTTGGAAAATTAGTTATATGTGAGCAAACGCTCGATGATAGGTTAAGAAATATTCAGCTAGATCTGAATGTTAAGGAAATATTTTATGTTGGAACCTGTAATCGGGTTGAATTTGTTTTCACTTCCGAAAATGATGTAGATAAAGATTTCATTCTCCGGTTTTTAACGGTATTAGACATGGGTCTTCCTGATGAATACCTAGAGCAATTTATTGAAAATGTGTCTGTATATCAGAAGGTTGAGGCTTTTAATCATTTGTTACGCACCTCCTGCTCATTAGAAAGTTTAGTGGTAGGGGAGAAAGAAATTCTTGCTCAAGTGCGTAAAGCCTACGAGTGTTGCCGTGTTGCAGGTTTTACTGGTGATTACATGCGTACTGTAATGGAGCGTGTGGTGAAAACGGCTAAAGAAGTTTACACTTTTACCAATATTTCAAAGAATCCTGTTTCTGTGGTTTCTTTAGCTTACCGCAAATTACGTGACCTTAATATGTGTTCAAATTCAAGGTTGCTGATTATTGGTGCTGGTGAAACCATACATCATATAGCGCAATATTTAAAAAAACACAAATACTCTAATTTTGCTGTCTTTAACCGTACCATAGAAAAGGCTGAAAGTTTAGCTGTGGAATTGAACGGACAAGCTTTTCCATTATCAGCTCTTGAAAACTACAGCAAGGGTTTTGATGTAATCATCACTTGTACTGGAGCTACAGAGCCGGTTATTACGGAGCAGATTTATAAAAATCTACTGAACGGAGATACGGCAAAGAAGGTCATTGTTGATTTAGCGATCCCAAATGATATTGCCCCTGAAATTATTACTAATAATGCAGTGCATTATATAGAAGTAGAATCTTTAAAAGAAACTGCACGCAAAAACATTCAGGAGCGCTATGATGAACTCGTTAATGCAGAACAGATCATTGAAGAAAATATTAAAGAATTTGTGATGGTGCTTCGCCAGCGTAAAATTGAAATCGCAATGCGCAGTGTACCTGAAAAAATAAAAGAAATAAAACATACCGCTATGAATGCCATTTTTGCAGATGAAATAAATGGTATGGATGAAAATTCGCGACTTGTTTTAGAGCGGGTTATGAACTATATGGAGAAGAAATGTATCAGTGTTCCTATGGTCATGGCGAAAGAAATTTTAGTAAATAACAGCTAATTCTAGCTATATTAGTCAGCAAATATATTTTACTTCAGTACGTGAAAAAACTTATTATAGGAACTAGGGGCAGTGATCTTGCCTTATGGCAAGCTAATTTTATTAAAGATAAACTCTCCGCAATTGGTGTTGAGGTAGAATTGAAAATTATCAAAACTCAGGGAGACAGGATCTTAAACGTCAGATTAGATAAGCTGGAAGGGAAAGGGTTTTTTACCAAAGAACTTGAAGAAGAGCTGTTGAATGGCTCTATCGATCTGGCTGTGCATTCTCATAAAGATTTGCCTACCACTCATCCTGCAGGTTTAATTATTGCTGCGGTTCCTGAAAGAGGAGACCCTGCCGAATTACTCCTAATACTTAAAGATTGTGTTGACGTTACCCAAAAACTTTCCTTGAAAACAGGAGCTATGGTTGGTACGTCCTCTAATCGCCGTAAGGCACAATTATTGGCATTACGCCCAGAGTTAAATATTGAAGACTTACGCGGCAATGTTCCAACCAGGATACAGAAACTTCGCGATGAAAACTACGATGCAATTTTAATAGCTAAGGCGGGTGTAAATCGTTTGGGAATCGATTTAAGCGAATTCCATGTCGAAGTAATCGATACCAACGAAATTGTTCCCTCCCCTGCACAGGGTGCTTTAGGTATACAGATCCGGGAATCTGATCAGGAATTGTTTGATTTACTTCAACAATTAAATCATCTTGAAACTGTAGCAGAAATTGCCTTAGAACGTAAAGTGCTTAATTTATTTGAAGGTGGTTGTCACATGCCATTAGGCTGTTATTGTAAAAAAGATAATGGTCAATATGAAGTGTGGACCTCTAAAGCAGAAACTGATGAGCATTTTCCTGATCGTCTTTTTTTTAGGGTTGAAAACCTGGACGGCCTTGCCGAAAAAATTGTATCCAAATTTAAATCAATCAGAAAATTTCCTTCTAAAGTGTTTATCTCCAGAGAAATTGGTGAATTCAGCTATTTTAGAAGAGCATTAGAAAAACACCAGATAGCAATAGAAGGTCGTTCATTAATCCGTACTTTTCCAATAGTACATGTATTAGATCCTTTTTACCTCCGCAATATTGACTGGATTTTCTTTAGCAGCAGAAATGGCGTGGAATACTTCTTTAATTTAAATCCCATTCTATCTAAAAGAGTTAAATTTGGTGTAGTAGGTCGGGGTTCTGAAGATGCTTTAAGAAGATGTGGTCACTTATCTGACTTTGTTGGAGAAGGTGGAGACATAGATGAAGTTGCTGAATCTTTTGCTACAATGGTTGAAGGAAAAAGGGTGTTGTTCCCGCGGGCACAAGATTCGCTTTTAAGCATGCAGAAGTTTTTGAAAACAAGCACTATAGTAGTTGATTTGCCAATTTATGAGACTGTTATTGAAGATGAAATAGATCCTACTTCAGCTGAAGTTTTGATCTTTACCAGTCCTTCAAATGTGGAAGCTTATTTTGCCAAAAATTTATTACAGCCTGAACAAAAGGTTATCGCTATAGGTCATTCTACAGGCAAGAAATTTGATGAGATGGACGTAAAGTACACCTTACCTTATTCACCTGATGAAATTGGCCTTGCCGAAGCTGTGTTTGGCATAGATATTAAATAAAAAAAGAAATGTTACAACGTCCAAGAAGGTTAAGGAAAAATCCAATAGTAAGGGAAATGATAGCTGAAACAAGGTTATCTAAAGACATGTTCATTTATCCCTATTTTGTAGTTCCGGGAAATAATGTAATTCATCCATTAGGTTCAATGCCGGGCATAAGTCATTTTTCTACAGATACCTTGTTAAGTGACGTTGAAAAAGGCTTAAAACTTGGCATAAATAAAATCATGCTCTTTGGCGTTGGCGTAGAGAAAAGTGAGGATGCACATACTGCTTATCATGACCATTCGCTCATCCCTGTTGCTATTCGGGAACTGAAAAAAAACTTTGGTGATGATTTATACGTAGTTACTGACGTATGTGTTTGTTCTTATACTAGCCATGGTCATTGTGGTATTTTAAAAGATGACTACGTTCAGAATGATGCTACCGTTGAAGTGATTGCAAAAATGGCTTTAGCACATGCAAAAGCTGGTGCAGACATGCTTGCTCCTTCTGATATGATGGATGGCAGAGTAAGGGCAATAAGGGATTTACTAGACAAGAATGATTATGTAAATACAGCAATCATGTCTCATGCCACAAAATTTGCTTCTGCATATTATGGCCCTTTTAGGGAAGCTGCAGATTGTGCACCAAGTAAAGGCGACAGGAAAGCTTACCAAATGGATTACAGAAATGGCAATGAAGCCTTAAGAGAGGCATTGCTTGATGAAAGTGAAGGTGCAGATGTATTAATGGTTAAGCCTGCACTGGCGTATTTAGATGTTGTTCATCATTTAAAACAAAATACTGACCTCCCCATTGCTTGTTATAATGTATCGGGCGAATATGCCATGGTAAAAGCAGCAGCAGAGCGGGGTTGGATTGATGAAGAAAAAGTGGTGATGGAAACCATGCATGCTTTCGCCAGGGCAGGTGCAAGTATCATTACCACATACCACATTAGGGATATATTAGAAAAGAATTGGTTGTAATATGTTAGAGTCTTTAAAAAAAATGTTTTCTGGTAATGAAGGTGATATGCCTGTTAATACTGGAAGCAAACCGGATATTTCAAGAGAAAAATCGGCAGAGCTTTATGAGAAAGCTAAAACTTTCTTTCCTGGAGGTGTAAATTCGCCTGTTAGGGCTTTTAAGTCTGTTTACGGAACCCCTTTGTTTATTCAAAAGGGCGATGGTTGTTTTTTATGGGATGCAGATGGAAATCAGTTTATTGATTTTTGTGCTAGTTGGGGCCCTTTAATTTTGGGACATAACAATGCAAAAGTAAGGGAAAAAGTGACAGAAGTAATGCAAAGCGGAATGAGCTTTGGTGCACCTACAGCTTTGGAAAATGAACTTGCTGAGTTGATTATAAAAAACAATAAACATGTAGAAAAGATACGTTTTACAAGTTCTGGTACCGAAGCGGTCATGTCTGCCATCAGACTGGCCAGGGGTTTTACAGGACGTGATAAAATACTGAAATTTGATGGATGTTACCATGGGCATTCAGATTCACTGCTGGTTAAAGCCGGTTCGGGTCTGGTAACTTTTGGTGAAACCTCTTCAGCTGGGGTTCCTAAATCTTTTGCACAGGAAACTATCGTTATTCCATTAAACGATACAGCAGCTTTAACCGAAGCTTTCGAGCAGTTTAAAGATCAAATTGCAGCGGTAATTATTGAAGGTGTACCGGCAAACAATGGCTTGTTAATTCAAAACCAGGATTATATAGCATTTTTGCAAAATATTTGTAAGGAAAATAACTCTTTACTGATTTTTGATGAAGTGATTACTGGATTCAGGATAGGTTTTGAGGGTGCTGCATCTTATTATGGTATTAAACCTGATATTGTTACCTACGGAAAAATTATTGGTGGTGGCCTACCTGTTGGAATGTATGGCGCTTCAGCAGAAATTATGAGTCATATTTCTCCCGAAGGCGGTGTTTACCAGGCGGGAACTTTATCTGGTAATCCCGTAGCTATGGCTGCCGGTATTGCACAGCTTACAGAACTTTTACGGTCTAACTTTTATAAAGACCTTAACAATAAAACTGCTGAATTTGCTGAAGGTATTCAACGCTTTGCTACCGCAAGAAATTATAAATTTAAAGTATTTTATATAGGCTCGATCTTTTGGTTCGCCTTTACAGAAAAGGAAAAGATACAATGTGCAGCAGATATTGATCCGGCTAGTATGGAGAAATTCAAAATTATGCACCGCGAATTGTTAAACAGAGGTATTTACCTTGGGCCATCTGGTTACGAAGTAGGTTTTGTTTCTGCAGCACATACAAAAATTGAATTAGAGAAAGCAAAAAGAGCTATCGTTGAAACATTGGATATAGTTTTTAGAAATAAATAAATGAAGAAGTCCCTCGTCATATTTTACTTCCTGTTGCTGTATAGTTTAATACAGTTGGTTTCCTGGGGTACGCTTGTTATCAAGCTGGAGCCTTCCAGAATGGCAATGATTATGGGTGAGGGCTCAGTATTCTTATTTCTTTTATGCATAGGTGCTTATTTTTTGCACCAGTCCATTATAAAGGAAAACCGTTTACATGAACAGCAAACCAACTTCCTATTATCGGTAACACATGAATTGAAATCGCCGCTTGCTGCTATTAAACTTTCTTTGCAAACCATTGTTAAAAGAGATTTGGACAAAGCCAGACAAACTTCCTTGCTCAATAATTCGCTTAAGGATATTGAAAGACTGGATGATCTGGTGGAAAACATGCTGCTGGCAACAAAGATTGAAAACCGATCTTATTCCTTTCCGAAAGAAGAATTTGATTTTTCTGAGTTGGTTATCAAAATCGCTGACCGGCTGCAAATACATACCTGCGGTTGCGAACAAAGCATTCATGCAGCAATACAACAGGGCGTTAAAATAACGGGTGATCCTTTTGCTCTGGCTTCCGTTGTCACTAATCTGTTAGAAAATGCGGTTAAATATTCAGGACCCTGTGCTAATGTAAGCGTAGAATTGTCGACATTAAATGGTCATCCTTTCTTAGTTGTAGCTGATAATGGTCCGGGTATACCGGATGAGGAAAAAATGCTCATCTTTGATAAATTCTATCGTGTGGGTGATGAAAGGGTGCGGAAAGCAAAAGGAACAGGATTAGGCCTGTTTATTGTTAAAGAAGTATTACAAAACCACGACGCTGATATCAGCGTTAAAGATAATGTGCCCAAAGGCACTATTTTTGAAGTTACATTTAGCTGATTCCTATGCAACAGAAACTAAGAATATTGTTGGTCGAAGATGAAGACCATTTATTAGATGCAATAAAATTAAACCTTGAGTTAGAAGGTTATAAAGTTCATGCCGTTAAAGATGGCAAAACAGCCCTTAAAGTCTTTAAGGAGGAGCGTTTTAACCTAATTATCCTGGATGTAATGCTTCCTGAAATGGATGGATTTCAGGTTTGTGAAACAATACGGCTTGAAAATACTGAAGTCCCTATTCTTTTCTTAACGGCAAAGAATACGAGCGAAGACCGTGTAATGGGACTAAAAAAAGGTGCCGATGATTACCTGGTGAAGCCTTTTAATTTGGAAGAATTAATTCTTCGTGTTGGTATTTTAGTGAAACGCAGTATGAAAGCTGATGACCTAAAAGAACTAAACTCGTATAAAATAGGCGACAAAACCATTTACTTTAATTCTTTTGAGTTGAAACAGGATGATGGTGTTATCGTTCCTTTAACGAAAAAGGAAACTATGTTATTGAAATTACTGATTGAACGTAAAAATGAAGCAGTATCCAGAGAGCAAATACTGGAAACGGTTTGGAATTATGATGTTTACCCTTCTACACGTACCATTGATAATTTTATATTAACTTTCCGTAAATATTTTGAGCCTGATCAAAAAAATCCTGTTTACTTTCATTCCATCAGAGGTGTTGGCTATAAATTTACAGACATCAATAACTAATGTTTAGCGCAAAAGGCAGATATGTACTGATGGTGACCACAGCTATTGCAGCCATGGGGTGCCTGTTTTATCAGCAATATCAGTTAGCCTCTTTGCTAGGGTTGATGCTTGCGCTATTAATCTGGAGCCATTTCAAGCAGAGTTCCATTCTGCTGGCATCTAAATGTTTTAAGAATGGCGAATATGAAGCTGCAGAAGAGGCATTGGATGAGGTGCCTGATCCAGAACGTTTAGCAAAAAACAGAAGGGGTTACTATGAATTCATGCGGGCTAATATCGCCTTAAAGCGGGAGGAGTATGATGACGCAGAATACCATTTTCAATTGGCAAGCAGGTTTCCGCTAGGGGGTAAAACAGACAAAGTTTTTGTAATGATCCATTTGGCTAATTTAGCCCTGCGCAAAAAAGATAAAGTTCGGATTCTGGCGTACCTGGATATTGCAAAAAATATGGTCAGTACACCAAAAGCCAAAGACATAATTAATAAAATAGAGAAAGAAGCGAATAGCTTATAAAACAAGATAGATTTTGATGAACACGTTATTTTTAGATGCTGCATTTTCAAAACAAACCGAACGCCCACCTGTATGGATGATGCGTCAGGCTGGCCGTTTTATGCCGGAATACTGGGAAATAAAGAATAAATATTCTTTTCTGGAAATGTGCAAAACGCCAGAAATTGCTGCAGATGTAACCATGCTGCCTGTAAATTTAATCGGTATAGATGCGGCTATATTATTTTGTGATATCCTGGTAACAGGTGAAGCAATGGGTGGAGACCTTAGCTTTACCCAAGGTGTTGGTCCGCGTTTTGCCAATCCGGTCAGTACTTTAGCCGATGTGGATGCTTTGGAAGTTGATGTGCTCGATAAGTTGCAGTATGTAGCTGATGCCATTAAAATAATTCAACAGCGTTTGGATAATAAAATTCCATTGATTGGCTTTGCCGGTGCACCTTTTACAGTAATGAGTTACCTGGTAGAGGGCGGTTCTTCGAAAGACTTTAAGAAGACTAAATTGCTAATGCACAATAAGCCTGAAGTGGCACATAAATTATTGGCTAAAATTGCTAAGGTTACTGCCGATTATTTGAATCTTCAAATTGCTGCTGGCGTTAACGCAGTTCAGCTATTTGACAGCTGGGCCATGGCTTTATCGTGGAATGATTACCAGGAGTTTTCTCATCGTTACATCCAGGAAATTATTGCCAACCTGAACAGAAAAGATATTCCCGTAATTTCTTTCTGTAAAGGAAGTTCTGTTTTTGCACCAATAATGGCGCAAGCAAAACCTGATGTTATTTCCGTTGATTGGAATGCTGATCTTTTAAATATTAAAAATAGCCTGCCTGCGGGTATTGCTGTTCAGGGAAACCTTGATCCGCATATTTTATATGCCGATAAGCCTGTGATCAAAAAACATATTTTACAATTGTTTGAACGCATGCGTGGAGAAAAAGGTTTTATATTTAACCTTGGTCATGGTATTATGCCAGACATTCCTTTTGACCATGTTAAATATGCTGTAGAAGTGGTAAAAGAATTTAAATATTAAGTACAAATGGCCTACTTATACGTACTTGCCGTCCATATCATTTTTGTTGTTAGCTGGATGGCAGGTTTGTTTTATAGCGTACGTCTGTTTATTTACCATACTGAGGCCAACGATAAGCCTGAAATTGAAAAGCTTATTTTACAGCGGGAATACGAAAAGATAACGAGCAGATTATGGAACATTATTACCACCCCGGCAATGGTTTTAACCGTTGCCGCCGGTATAACAATGATCTTTATCAATCCTGCTTTACTTTCCATGCCCTGGTTCCATGTAAAACTTGGCTTTGTTGTCGCTTTAATAACCTATCATTTTCTTTGTCAGCGAATAATGAACCAGCTTAAAAATGGAATTTTTAAGCTTAGTTCATTTCAACTGCGTTTATGGAACGAACTGGCAACAATTCTGTTGGTAGCCATTGTTTTTACGGTTATCTTAAAAAGTACTGTAGACTGGATTTATGGTTTAATAGGGTTAATTCTTTTTGCTTCAGTTATTATGCTTGCCGTAAAGCTGTATAAAAACTACAGAAAAAAGCAGGAACAATAATTTCAAAAGCGCCTATTGGTTTTATTACCTTTAAAAAAACCTATATACTGATGAAAACATCACTACTTACGCTAAGTTTTCTAATGTTGGTGAATATGGCTTTTGGTCAATTCAACCAATCGGCGCTTGAAAATCGTATTCGTCCAGATAGTAACGCTGTTGGCGAAGTTCATTTTAACTTTTATAATTTCAATTTCGTTAGAAATTACGAGTATAGCAACGAGTTTCACGATGGTTATACTTTATATGGCACACAGTTGCAGCCACAATTGGTTTATCATGCAAATAAAAACCTGGCTATTACTGCCGGGGCTTTTATCAGGAAAGATTTCGGTGATAATGGTATTTATAAGGCTAAACCTTTATTTAGTTTAAAGTATCAAAAACGTAACCTTAGTCTCATTTTTGGTAACCTGGAAGGTGGTATCCACCACAGATATATTGAACCCTTATTTGATTTTGAGCGACAAATTACTGATCCTGTAGAATATGGAACACAACTGTTGGTGGAAAAGGAGAATTTTAAACTGGATGCCTGGATAGCCTGGCAGCACATGATTTATAAAGGCTCGGCAGCAAAGGAAGAAATTCTCGGCGGACTTTCTACTGAAACCACCATTTCCAGCTTTAATGGCTGGAAGTTTAGTGTTCCTGCACAATTCCTGGTTTACCATCAGGGTGGACAGATTGATGTTTTAAAAGACATTCCTTTAACTACTTTGTTTAATGGTGCCACGGGTTTTAAATTGCATAAGGTGATGGCGCTGCCGATCAAAGATATTTATACCGATAACTACGTGGCGGTATATAACGATTTCTCCGGTGATAAAAGACGTGCTTTTCAGGGCGGCTTTGGCTTGTGGCTCAATGCCGGCATAGAAACTACTTTTGGTAGTCTTGTGGCTTCTTACTGGAAAGGAAATAAATTCATTTCTATAAAAGGTATGCCACTTTATGAGTCGGTATCCAATAATTTATATAATACTGGTTTTACGCAACAGCACAGAAATATTCTTTCTCTACGCTATGCCTACCAGAAAGCGTTAATCCCGAACCTTTATCTCGATGTACGTTTGGAACCCCATATTGATCTTGATCATTCGGATAAACAACTTCAGTTCAACCATTCTTTCTTTCTTACTTATAAGCAGGACATAAAACTCTTCAAGGTTAAAAAATAATTTAACGGTGCTGCAACCTTTCCTGCTCTTTTAACATCTTCATTAAACCAAACAAACAAATGAAGTTGACAAAAACCTATACTATAAACGATTTGATGGAGGGCTGCAAGGCTGGCGACCAGAAGATGCAGGAGTTGTTGTATAAGCAAACTTCGGCTAAAATGTTCGCTCTTTGTCTGCGCTACGCTAAAGACAGGATGGAAGCTGAGGATTCCTTACAAGTGGGCTATATCAGGGTTTTCCAAAAAATAAAGGATTATCGTGGTGATGGCTCTTTTGAAGGGTGGATAAGGCGCGTTATGGTTAATACCGCCATTGAAAGCTATAGAAAAAACTTGCGGAATTTGAACGTTGTACCGCTGGAAGATGCTTATGAACAGCCTTCTACTAGTTTCGATTTTAGCAAATTAGAAATGCAGGATTTGCTTAAAATTATTCAACAGCTTTCAGATGGGTACAGGCTGGTGTTTAACATGTACATTATTGAAGGCTATTCACATAAAGAAATAGCACAGACATTAGGGATTTCTGAAAGTGCAAGTAAATCGCAGTTATCAAGAGCCAGAGCAATATTAAAAGAAAAAATCACAAAGATGGAGGGCATGAATTATGCAACATATACAGGATAAAGATTTGGATCAGTTATTTAAAGATAAATTGGGAAATGCTGCAGTACAGCCGCCTGATTTACTTTGGAAAAATATTGAAAAGGAATTAAAACCAAAGCCTAAAAGGAGTAAGCCTATTTTATGGATGGCCGCTGCAATTGCTGTTGTTGCCGTTACGGCGGCATTGCTCTTTAATAAGGAAGCTAAAATTCAATTGCAGGGTAAAGCTGAGGTTGTTGTTAACAGCAAAAAGCCTGCGCAGGTAAAAGATCTGCTGCCCCTACCTATACCAGAGACTAATGCAGTTGTAGACGCACCAGAAGCAGTGAAATTGACTAAAGTTGCTCCAGTACCCTTATCTGAGAGAAAATTAATCGCTATGCAACCTTTAGCAAAGAAAGATCATCTTAATAATAACATAACGATAGCCGAGCCTGTATTAAAGGTTGCTGAACTGCAAATTAAGGCCAATGTTTTACCTGATGCAGCGGTGCTAATTGCCCAGGTAAATACACTCGAAATGGAAACAGCAGCAGCGGTTGTAGAACAGGAGCAAACAGAAAAGAATGGAATTAGGAATATCGGCGATCTGGTTAATTTTGTAGTGGAAAAAGTAGATAAAAGGGAACAAAAGTTTCTGCGGTTTAAAACCGATGATGATGATAATTCGGCCCTGGTGGCCATTAATATTGGTATTATTAAATTAAATGGCAAGAATAAATTAAAGCGTTAATAACAACAAATAAAGCAAAATTTCTAGAATTACATATAAAGCAAAAAATACATGAAGAAGTTAATTATTGCAATACTTTTGGTAAGCGGACTTACCGGAGTGATTTCCCAAAATGCCACCGCACAAAAAGACAGCACAAGCAGTACTAAAGTAAAAGCGCTCGACGTTTCTCTTGGTGGTTTTACGTTTAAAAGTGCTCAGCGTAGCAAACAGGATAGTTTGAAGAACGTTGAAGCTAATAAAGGGCGTTTTATAGGCGGGATTACTTTTACTAGACTTGACCTTGGCTTTTCTAAATTAATAGATAATGGTAGTTTTAATTTATCTCCTGAAAATGAATTTTTAAGCTACAAAGGAATTAAGACTTCCACCATTTCCTTCGATGTGCTTCAGTTTGGCTATCGTTTTAATCCACAATTTAAAGTTTATTTAGCAGGGGGATTCGATTGGACCTTGATCCGCTTAAGAAAAAATATCACTATACAGCAAGGAACCCGCGATTTAGCATTTGTAGAGGAAACCACAAACTTTAGTAAAAACCGTTTTTCAAATAGTTATGTACATATTCCATTAAACTTTGAACTCCGTTCTAAAGAAAATGATAATGGCAAGCGCTTCTATTTTGTTTTTGGTCCGGAGGTAAGCTTTTTGTTAAACGGAAAGGTTAAACAAGTGAGCGATGAGCATGGAAAAGTGAAATATAAAGACGATTATAACTTTCAGTCTTTTAGATATGGTGGTACAGTCCGTCTTGGTTATGGCGGTATAGGTCTCTTTACAAAATATTACTTCAATGATATGTTCGATAGCCCGGCACAAAAAGGATTGAAAAACATGTCGGTTGGTATCACCTTCGGAATGAACTAATAAACTGCATTTTGCCACATCCTTTCCAGATCCTTGGTAGGTCGTTGGTAGGTCTTTTGATTGCGTTAAGGACCTACCAACGACCTACCAAGGACCTGTCAAGGTCCTGGCAATTTTAACCTTAATATAACTCAAAATATATACCTTTACGCGGTGAAGCAACAGGTCATTAGTGTACAGCAATTAACGAAACAGCATCAAAGCACACAACTATCAGGTGTAAAAAATATCAGTTTTGATATTGAAAGTGGGCAGATTGTGGCTATTCTTGGTGAAAGTGGAAGTGGTAAATCAACCTTGTTGAAATGTATCTATGGTTTGTTGAAAGTCGATTCCGGGCAAGTTCTTTTTAATGGAGAGCGGGTTGCAGGCCCAGACGAGCAATTGATACCCGGGCATAAGGATATGAAAATGGTTACACAAGATTTTTCATTGAATATCTATGCCAAGGTATACGATAATATTGCTTCCATGCTTTCGAATACGGATGTGAAGGGAAAGCAAGATAAAACCTTCCAAATGATGGAGCATTTGAATATCGTGCATTTAAAGGATAAAAAAATCACAACGTTAAGTGGGGGAGAGCAACAGCGGGTTGCCATTGCAAAAGCTTTAATCAGCAATACTTCCTTATTGTTGTTGGATGAACCTTTTAGTCAGGTTGATGCTTTATTGAAAAACCAGCTTCGGGCAGATATCAAAAGAATTGTCGCCGATACAGGTGTTACCGTTATTATGGTTTCACATGATCCTGCCGATGGGCTTTTCCTAGCCGATCAGTTGCTGCTGATTAAAGACGGTGAGCTATTACAAAAGGGAACGCCGGCCTTTGTTTATAACCACCCTGCACATGTCTATACGGCACAATTATTAGGTAATGCCAACGCTTTAACTTCAGCAGATGCAGAAAAACTGGGTATAGCTAGCGCAGGTAAAAACGTAGTCTTTTATCCGGAATGGGTTGAACTGAAAAACTCCTGGAATAGCAGGAAGTTTGAAGTGATAGATGTATACTATAAAGGCTTTTACGAAGAGCTTTTGCTGGAAAGAAAAGGTGTGCGCATCAGAGCTATACAATTAAACCGTGGCGAACATCAAAAGAACGACCATATCCAGGCGAGTATTACAAAGGTCTTAAATTTCGATTAATTTCTTGAAAGTCATGCTGCGGCAATATTAGCTCTTCAACTTTTATATTAATAAAGGATGTTTTTGTCTTCTATTATTTTAGTGTACCTTCGGCGCATCAAATTAAGAGAAAATTAAGATGACAAGTGAACAAAAAGAACTTATAACTGCTACTGTACCCGTATTGAGAGAGAATGGTGTTTTGTTAACCACGCATTTCTATAAAAGGATGTTTACCCATAATCCAGAGCTTAAGAATTTATTTAATATGGGCAATCAGCAAAGTGGCAAACAGCAAACTGCGTTGGCGATGGCTGTATTAGGTTATGCAGAAAACATTGCTAATCCCGCTGTACTGTTACCTGTGGTAGACCGTATCGGACATAAACATGTGAGTTTAGATATTCGTCCGGAACAATACTTGATAGTAGGCAAGCATTTGTTAGCCTCTATTAAAGAGGTATTAGGAGCGGCAGCCACTCCAGGAATTATAGATGCATGGTCTGCCGCCTATTTACAGTTGGCTAAATTGATGTCTGGTCATGAAGCTACGCTCTATGAACAGCAAACCATGAAACCAAATGGCTGGACTGGCTGGCGCCCATTTAAAGTAGGGCAGAAGATTGCTGAATCAGCAGAAATTACTTCCTTTTATTTATATCCGGCAGATGGTGGACAAGTGATGCCACATATACCCGGTCAATTTATTAGTATACGCCTATTTTTGCCAGAACTGAGTTTAAACCAGGCTCGACAGTACAGTGTATCGAGCACACCAACACAAGAATATTACCGTATCTCTGTGAAAAAAGAAAAAGGGTTAAAACTGGATACAGGTGGTATCATCAGCAATCGCCTGCATGATTTCATTAACGAAGGTGATATTGTAGATTTAACGGCACCTGCAGGTACTTTCATTCTACCTGAACAACTTAAAGCTCCAGTGATGTTAATTAGCGGAGGCGTGGGCTTAACGCCAATGATCAGCATGTTACAACACTTAGTGGATAAAAACTATTCCTTCCCCATTACCTGGTTGCACGGTTGCCGAAACAGGGCTGTGCACGCATTTAAGGAACAACTTGAAACCATCACTCAAACGCAGGCTAATGTGGCGCAGCATATATTTTATAATGATTTAACAGAAACAGATAAAGAAGCGGGGGTTTTTGAAGGGCATTTGGATATCACTCAAATACCATTACTAACGAGTGACCCGGATACGCTTTATTATTTATGCGGACCTTCGTTTTTTATTCAAAAACAATACAAAGACCTCATTGACCTTGGGGTTGATAAAGAACTTATTTTATTCGAAGAATTTGGCCCGCAATTGCTTAACCTCAACTAGGGAGTAATTTACTGGTTAATTTTAAATTTAGTACTTGATTAAATTAAATTTAACCCTTGTTTAAACAAAATAGAGCGGCAATAACCTCTGGTTATTGCCGCTCTATTTATAAATAGGATTGAAGTATTAGGGGATATAAGTAGATGGAATGATCACAATTTTTGCCTTTATTGCTTTAGTTGGTGCTATTGGCACGGCATTCTGAAAATCAGAACTTTGCAGGTCAATTGCAATACCTCCATTAAATATTTCGTAGCTATAGGCTTGGGTATCAAAAGTGTAAGGCAAAGGGATAGAGCTATTCACGTTTGTAGGGTGTGGCAGGTAAACCAATACACCTTCATCATCTAACGTTACTTGATCAATTTCTTTGATATTCAATGTTGCCGTATAGGTAAACCCATCAGAACTTCTTACCCATTGATTAGGTTGAATATCAATATTGATGGTGCGGTTTGGCGTTTCCTGAATAAATGTTTCTTTTTTGCAAGAACTTAACCCAAGTGTAGCTATGCAAAGGAGGAGTAAAAAGCTTTGTTTCATATAATTATGTTTATTATTTGATAGCAAATATTTTGCCATAAAATATAAACAATGTTATACCAAATATTCGAACAAAGTTTGATCGTTGTTTAATTCAATATATTCAAACTTGAATTCCCTCATTCTTTTCATGAGATCCTCATAGTCTGCGGCTTTTGTCAATTCTATTCCTACCAAAGCAGGTCCATTTTCACGGTTTGTTTTTTTAATAAACTCAAAACGGGTAATGTCATCTCGCGGGCCTAGAACATCGTTTACAAAACGTTTAAGTGCACCTGGTCTTTGCGGAAACCGAACGATGAAATAATGTTTCAAGCCTTCAAAGAGCAGCGATTTTTCTTTGATTTCCTGCATGCGTTCGATATCGTTATTACCACCACTAATAATGCAGACTACCGTTTTATTAACGATCTGGTCTTTTACCTGATCAAGAGAAGCAACCGATAAAGCACCAGCGGGTTCTACCACAATGGCATCTTCGTTGTATAGTTTTAAAATGGTGGTACAGATTTTTCCTTCAGGTATGAGCAACATTTCATCCAACAGGATGTTACAGTGGCGGAAATTTAAATCGCCCACCCTTTTTACAGCAGCACCATCCACAAAGCGGTCTACGGTATCTAAAGTAACCGGTCCGCCATTTTGCAAGGCTTCTTTCATGGAAGGGGCACCCAGGGGTTCAACGCCAATGAGTTTTATATCAGGCTTTACAGACCTAAGATAGCTGCCTACACCAGAAGCAAGACCCCCACCGCCAATAGGCATGATGACCATATCTACAGCCGGCAGGTCTTCAAAAACCTCTACGCCAACAGTACCCTGGCCTTCAATAATCTTGGCATTGTCGAAAGGAGGGATAAAAGTCATTTGATGAGCTTTGGTATAAATTAAAGCTTCCTTCATGCAATCATCAAAAGTATCTCCAACTAAAACAATTTTAATGTTATCGCCACCAAACATTTCCGTTTGCTTCACTTTTTGCTTAGGTGTAATTTCGGGCATAAAAATTACACCCCTAATGTTCAGCTTGTTACAAGAGTAAGCAACACCCTGGGCATGGTTGCCAGCACTTGCACACACCACACCACTAGTCATTTCTTCTTTATTGAGGGTGCTGACCATGTTGTAAGCACCACGCAATTTATAGGAACGCACAATTTGCAGGTCCTCCCGCTTGAGGTAAATATTTGCGTTATACTTTTTAGAAAGGGCGGCATTAAATTCTAAAGGAGTTCTTTTAACGGTATCACTTATTCTCTTTGCTGCTGCAAGGAAATCAAACTCTACTTCTTTGGCTACATTCATTGTTATAAAAATTTATTTATCGCATCCAGATAAGCATTTGCCGAAGCTTTTACAATATCCGTACTAAAACCATAACCGACATAAAATTTGTCATCATGGGCAATCTTCATATTTACTTTGCTGATGTCATCGCTACCGCCATGCATGGCTTGTATGGTGAAGTCTTTAAGTTGAATTGATTTTCCAATAATGCTATCGATGGCTTTAATGGTTGCATTTACAGGTCCATTACCTTCAGCGTTGGCCTCATGTTCTTCCCCATTATATTCCAGTGTGATGTTGGCCGAAGGGGTCAAAGTGTCTCCACACAATACCTGTAAATGGTTCAGTTTATAACCATTTTTATAAGGATCATCCTCCCCGTCGCTCATTAAATAAAGCAAGTCGTCATCAGTAATTTGTTTTTTTGCATCAGCCATTACCAAAAATCGCTCATAAACATGATCGAGGTTAAGGCGGTCTTGTTGATAACCGAGGCGTTCTAAATGGTGTTTCAAAGCATGGCGACCACTGCGGGCGGTTAGGATAATCTCTGCCTGGTTGATGCCAACATCTTCAGGGTTCATGATTTCATAATTCTCGCGGTGTTTTAAAAAGCCATCCTGGTGGATACCCGAGCTATGCGCAAAGGCATTCTGACCAATAATAGCTTTGTTAGGTTGCACAGGCATGCGCATCATCCGGCTCACCATAGCACTCATGTCACTAAAGTGTTTTGTATTTAGGTTTGTATTTAAATTTAAACTGTGGTGGGTTTTCAAAATCATGGCAACTTCTTCCAATGCGGTATTACCTGCACGCTCACCAATACCGTTGATGGTACATTCAATTTGGCGGGCACCATTGATAACCCCAGCTAAAGTATTGGCTGTAGCCAAACCTAAATCATTATGGCAATGCACAGAAATGATAGCCTGGTCAATATTTTTTACATTTTCTTTAAGGTAAAGGATCTTTGCGCCATATTGTTCTGGTAAACAATAGCCATTGGTATCAGGAATATTTACCACTGTAGCACCAGCAGCAATAACGGCTTCCACCATTTGAGCCAGAAATATATCATCGGCACGACCGGCATCTTCAGCATAAAACTCAATGTCTTCTACAAACTGCTTAGCGTATTTAACCGCTTCTACAGCACGCTCAAGAATTGCTTCCCTGGTGCTGTTGAATTTATATTTAATGTGCATGTCTGATGCACCAATACCAGTATGGATGCGTGGTCTTTTGGCAAACTTTAAGGCTTCAACAGCGGCATCAATGTCTCCTTTATTTGCTCTGGTTAAGGCACAAATGATTGGATTTTGAACCGCTTTTGAAAGTTCTACCACACTTTGAAAATCGCCTGGACTGGAAATAGGGAAACCGGCTTCAATAACATCAACACCCATTGCTTCTAAAGCTTTAGCTATTTCAATTTTCTCATCGGTTGCTAATTGACAACCAGGTACTTGTTCGCCATCACGAAGGGTGGTGTCAAATACATAAACTCTATTTGGATCGTGTAACATATTTCTTGAATTATTGGGTATTTGTGGTTTGTGCAATAAACTTTAAAACGAGCTGGCCCATTTCTTTAGTGCCCAAAACTTTATAAGGGTTAATGGTCTCATCCGCAATGTCATCGGTACGGAAACCTTCTTTTAACACCTGATCTACGGCATCAATGATAACTTTAGCTTCCTCCTTTAGGCCGAAACTGATTTCTAACAGCAGTGCCGCAGATAGGATAGAGGCTAATGGGTTGGCCAGGTCTTTACCGGTAATGTCATGTGCTGAACCATGTATGGGCTCAAAAAAGCCAGTACCATCCCCAATAGAAGCCGAAGCGAGCATACCCATGGATCCAGCAATTTGCGAGGCTTCGTCAGTTAAAATATCACCAAAGAGGTTTGCTGTTAAAACAACATCAAAACGCTTAGGATCTTTAATCAACTGCATGGCTGCATTGTCGATAAACATGTGTTCGGTTTCCACTTCAGGATATTGTTTTGCAATTTCCTGCACTGTTTCTCTCCAAAGTCTTGAACTCTCCAATACATTGGCTTTGTCTACAGAACACAATTTCTTTTTGCGTTGCATGGCGGCCTGGTAAGCTTTGTGGGCTATTCTTTCTACCTCATAGCGGTGGTAAATCATTAAATCGGAAGCTGTATTACGGTCTTCTGAACGAGTTTTCTCCCCAAAATAAACATCACCTGTTAATTCCCTGAAGAACAGAATATCAGTGCCTCTTAAAATATTCGGTTTAATACTAGATGCATTCAGCAACTCGTCAAACAATAAAATAGGGCGCAAATTAGCATATAACCCTAGTTCTTTCCTGATCTTTAGTAGACCTTGTTCAGGTCTTACTTTTAGGGAAGGATCATTATCATATTTTGCATGACCGACCGCACCAAAAAGGACGGCATCGCTATTTTTTGCTTTTTCTAATGTGTCATCTGGTAAAGGGTTTCCAGTAAGTTCTATGGCCGCGTGGCCCATTGGAGCTTCGTCGAATGTAAATTCGTGACCAAAGGCTGCAGCAATTTTCTCTAAAACTGCTTTACCCCAGGTCGTAACTTCTGGCCCTATACCATCACCGGGTATAACTAATATATTTTTTTTCATGTCGTAATTTCCTGTTCTAATAACTGTCCAATATTGGTTGCAACGCCGTTATTTAAGCTTAGCCGATGTTCTATACAGCCAGGTAAACGGTTTTCAAAATGGCCTACATAAATTAAAGACCTGTTTGTTGTACACAATACATCAACTAAATTGTTGAATAAGTTGGTTTGTTGCTGGTCTAACCCCTGACAAGGTTCATCAAGAATTAGCAATGGTGGATTTTTAATAATTGCTCTGGCTAAAAATGCCAGTCGCTGTTTCCCTAATGGAAGTTGCGTTAATAAGCTGTGTTCTTCGGCAGCTAAATCTAGTAGCTCCATTAACTGTATAACTTTTTGGTTTTGTTCTGCACTTACTTTTCTAAATAGTCCTGCAGTATCAAAAAAGCCAGAGGCTATGGTTTGAAATACAGTTGAAGCGGGTTCAAAAAACCACTGCAATTCTGGAGAAATGAAGCCAATATTCTTCTTAATGTCCCAAATGCTTTCTCCGCTGCCTCTTCTTTTACCAAACAAGTAAATTTCATTCGCATAGGCTTGTGGGTTATCGCCAGTTAATAAACTCAATAAAGTGGATTTTCCATACCCATTGGGTCCTTGCAATAACCATTTTTCTCCTTTTTTAACCGTCCAATTGATATGATTAAGGACTATTTTTTCGCCATATTGTATGTTTACGTTAGTAAGTTTTACCAATTCTTGATTTTCAAAAAGTGGTGTATTTAAAAACGCAGGTAGCGTTATGTTGGCCTTAACAGCGTTAGGAATTTCTACATCACGTGTTAAAGAAGTACTGAACTTGCCATTTGCTAATTTTGCAAAATGGCGGATACAGGAAGGTTCATTTCCATCATTACTGATGAGGATGAGCTGCATACCACCTGCACAGGCCTGGTTAATTAACGTGTTTAAATTTTGACGGGTTTGCGCGTCTAAACCGGTATAAGGGTTGTCTAGTATCAATAATTGTGGCTGCAATAGTAGCGCTTTACTTAACTGAAGTTTTTTATGTTCGCCGCTCGATAACTGAATTAAAGGAGCATCCTTTCGGTGTAAAAGGTCGAAGGACTGCAAAATAGCCATGCCATTTTGTTCCATTTTTCCTAAAGTTTTGCAGTAAGCACTGATCTCTTCCCAAACCGTATTACAATCTTCTGCTTCAGTACTGTTGTAGCGTTGCTGGTAATAAAAATTAGCTGTGCCTTGTTTATCTTTAAAAGGAAACCATTGAGCTACAAATAACGTCTTTGGAGTTAAATTACCCCTGTAATTTATCTCTAAAGATCCGCTGGTATGTATTAAGCCGGCTATTACTTTTGCCAAAACTGTTTTTCCACTGCCACTGGCACCTGTTAATAACCAGTTTTCTCCTTTATTAATTGTCCAGAATAGCTCAGCCCATACCACATTTTTGCGGAAATTTATACTAAGGTTTTCTATATGGACAAAAGGTTCAGTCATTTTATTTAGCTATTTTTCTTTTCGAAAATCTCGATGGCATCTTTCTTATTAAGTATAAAATCGATATCGTCATAACCATTCAATAAGCATGATTTTTTATAGGCATTGATTTCGAAGGATTCGTTTTCCAGTGATGACTGCAGTTCGACAACCTGCTCTTGCAAGTCGACCAATAATTGTGTTTCAGGATCTCTGGCAATAGCTAAGAAAATTTTCTGTAGGAAAGTGTCAGATACTTGTATTGGCAATAAGCCATTATTCAAAGCATTTCCTTTAAAAATATCAGCAAAAAAGCTGCTGATGATGACTTTAAAGCCATAATCCTGTATTGCCCATGCGGCATGTTCTCTGCTGCTTCCACAACCAAAGTTTTTGCCAGCAACCAATATTTCGCCTTTATACAAAGGATTGTTTAAAACGAAGTCAGCTCTTTTTTCACGATTATTGTCATAACGCCAATCGCAAAACAAGTTTTCGCCGAAACCTTCGCGGGTAGTGGCTTTTAAAAACCTTGCAGGAATAATTTGATCAGTGTCAACATTTTCATTTGGCAAGGGCACCATGGTGGAAGTTAATTTTACAAATTTTTTCATCCTGTTCTTTTTTAAGAAACCTCAACAGTTTCCTTTAATAAATCCCTTACGTCAGTAATTTTTCCTGTTATTGCAGCAGCTGCGGCAGTTAAAGGACTAGCCAAAAACGTGCGGGAGTTAGGGCCTTGCCGGCCCTCAAAGTTTCTGTTGGAAGTAGAAACACAGTATTTTCCTGCAGGAATTTTATCTTCATTCATTCCTAAGCAAGCACTGCAACCAGGTTCGCGCAGTTGAAAACCTGCAGCCTCAAATACTTTATCCAGACCTTCTGCAATGGCCTGTTGTTCAATTTGTTTAGAACCAGGAACAATCCATACAATTACGTTTGGTGCTTTTTGTCGGCCTTTTACAAATTCGGCTACCTCACGCAAGTCTTCCATGCGTGAATTGGTACAGCTACCAATGAATACATAGTCGATAGGTTTACCTAACATTAAGGCATCACCTTCTAAACCCATATAATCTAAAGCTTTTTGAAAAGAAGGTTGCTCAGAAATTGCTTGTTGAGCAGTTGCAGGAATGTGTTGACTAACTCCCATACCCATACCTGGGTTAGTACCATAGGTAATCATGGGTTCGATAGCTGCGGCATCGAAACTTAAAACTTTATCAAATTTCGCATCAGGATCACTAAATAATGTTTTCCAGGAAGCCAATTCTTTAACCCAAGCATCACCTTTAGGGGCAAATTCTTTACCATTTACATAATCGTAGGTAATTTGGTCGGGAGCAATTAAGCCACCCCTTGCACCCATTTCAATGCTCATGTTGCAAATGGTCATGCGCGCTTCCATGCTCAGCTTTTCAATAGCCGAACCAGCATATTCAATAAAATAGCCGGTACCACCAGCAGCAGAGATTTGGGCAATAATATATAGAATGATGTCCTTGGCAGAAACACCTTTGCCAAGTTCTCCGTTAACTTCAATTTTCATGGTTTTAGGTTTTTGCTGCAATAAACATTGCGTAGCTAATACCTGTTCAACCTGGGAAGTGCCTATCCCAAAGGCGATGCAACCAAAAGCACCGTGCGTAGAAGTGTGACTATCGCCACAAACAATAGTAGCACCCGGTAAAGTGATGCCTAATTCTGGACCGATAACATGTACTATACCCTGAAAAGGGTGCCCTAAGCCATAAAGTTCTACGCCAAATTCAGCGCAATTTTTAGTGAGCATATCTACCTGATAACGGGATAACTCCTCTTTAATAGGTAAATGCTGATCTAATGTTGGCACATTATGATCTGCCGTGGCAACGGTTTGTGCTGGTCTGAAAACAGGCAAGCCTCTTTTACGTAAACCATCAAAAGCCTGCGGACTTGTCACTTCATGAATGAAGTGCGTGTCGATGTATAAAATATCAGGGAAACCCTCGTCGCTTTTAACGACGTGGGCATCCCAGATTTTTTCAACTAATGTTTTTCCCATAAGGGTTTAATCTTAAATTGTTATTAAGCTTGAGTTTCTTTTGCTGCTGCTTGGTTTTCAGGACGTAAACTACGAACTGTTTTACCTGCCTGCCATAATTCGCTTTCACGAAGTTCTGCCAGTTCTGCATTTAATTTCTCACGGTAATCAGGCTGACTGTTAGAGTCAATAGAACGTTGAGATTCTTTACCTGTTGCTACACTTTCATATAATTCTTCAAATACAGGTTTAGTTGCATCCCTGAATTTTTTCCACCAGTCTAAAGCGCCACGTTGAGCAGTAGTAGAGCAATTTGCGTACATCCAGTCCATTCCGTTTTCTGCTACTAAAGGCATTAAACTTTGTGTTAATTCTTCAACAGTTTCGTTGAAAGCCTCAGAAGGAGAGTGGCCATTGGCACGCAATACATCATATTGTGCTGCGAAAATACCCTGGATACAACCCATTAAAGTACCACGTTCACCAGTTAAATCACTGAAAACTTCTTTTTTGAAATCTGTTTCAAATAAATATCCACTACCCACAGCGATACCTAAAGCAATTACCCTATCGTAAGCTTTACCAGTTGCATCCTGAAAAATTGCATAGCTGGAGTTTAAGCCACGACCTTGTAAGAACATGCGGCGTAAGGAAGTACCAGAACCTTTAGGAGCAACCAAAAACACATCCACATCAGCAGGAGGGACAATACCAGTTTGCTCATTGAAGGTAATACCAAAGCCATGAGAAAAATATAAAGCTTTACCTGGAGTAAGGTGTTTTTTTACAGTTGGCCACAATTCAATTTGTGCTGCATCACTTAATAAATAGCAAATGATGGTACCACGTTCTAAGGCTTCTTCGATTTCGAAAAGAGTTTCGCCGGGTACAAAACCATCAGCAATGGCTTTATCCCATGTTTTAGAGTTTTTACGTTGACCAATGATCACATTAATACCATTGTCTTGTTGGTTTAGCGCTTGACTAGGACCTTGAACACCGTAGCCAATAATTGCTACCGTTTCTTTACTTAATACTTCCTGGGCTTTTGCTAATGGAAACTCTTCACGTGTAACTACATTTTCTTCTTTTCCGCCGAAATTTAATTTTGCCATAATTTTGTTATTGGTGTTATTGATTGGTTTTTAAAAAGTAATAAGCAGTGCTTATTACATGGTAAATACATTTTCTTGTTTATTCAGGAATTCATTTTCGATAACATCCTGTCCTGGTTCTTTTCTTTCAAACTCTCTAAGCTTGGCATTAAAACCTTCGCTGTCTTTGATAATGGCCACACGGGCACTTCTTACAAATTCTATTAAGCCAAAAGGCTGCAATATTTTTATAAGTTTATCGGTTTCTTCACGGTGGCCAGTTGCTTCAAAGACGGTATAATCTTTACGGATTACGACTACTCTTGCCCCATTTTCACGAAGTAAGCGTTCCACTAATACTTTTTCTACTACAACATCTGTAGGCAATTTATACAAAGCCATTTCCTGCCAGATGATATCTTCATTGGTATTATAGTACACTTTAAGCACTTCGATCTGTTTTTCAATCTGACGGGCAAGTTTGCGTACCACCTCTTCCGTTTCTTGGATTACGATATTGAAACGATGGATATGCTCAATTTCAGAAGGGGAGGTGTTTAAGCTTTCAATGTTTATCTTTCTTCTGGAAAAAATAATAGCGATACGGTTTAATAAACCGATCTGATTTTCAGTATATACCGTAATGGTAAATTCCTGTTTGGCGTTAGCCGGGTCTATATCATTTATAATGCTCATGATCGTATTATTTAAGTCTGATTTCGCTTACGCTGCAGCCTTGTGGAACCATAGGGAATACATTGTGTTCTTTAGCAACCATTACTTCTAAAAGATAAGATCCTTTATGGTTGAGCATGGCGTGGAGAGCAGGAACAAGGTTTTCGCGTTCTACAACTTTCTGACCAGGTATATAATAGGATTCTGCAAGTTTTACAAAATCTGGGCTGGTAATATCCACAAAAGAATATCGCCTGTCGTTAAATAATTGTTGCCACTGCCTCACCATGCCAAGGAATTGGTTATTCAGGATCATGATTTTAACATCTACGCCAAACTGCATAATGGTACCTAATTCCTGTAATGTCATCTGAAAACCGCCGTCACCTATAATGGCTACAACGGTACGATTTGGGGCGCCAAATTTAGCTCCAATAGCTGCAGGGAGACCGAAACCCATGGTACCTAAACCACCGCTGGTTACATTGCTGCGGGTATTATTAAATTTTGCATAACGACAAGCCACCATTTGATGCTGGCCTACGTCGGTAACAATGATTGCTTCACCTTTAGTTAAAATATTCAATTGATGAACAACTTCGCCCATGGTTAACTCACCGGTTGTGGGGTTAAGTTCTTTTTCGATTAAAGTTTCATATTCTATTTTCTCGAAAGCTTTAAATTCTTGCAACCATGCTTCATGGTTTCCAGTTTCAACTAACTTTGTTAATAAAGGAAGGGTTTCCTTACAATCTCCCCATACGGGAACATCAGCTTTAACGTTTTTATCAATTTCTGCCGGATCTATATCTAAATGAATAATTTTCGCCTGTTTTGCATATTTATCTAAACGCCCCGTAACGCGGTCGTCAAAACGCATGCCGATGGCTATTAACACATCGCAGGAGTTGGTTTGAACGTTAGGTCCATAATTACCATGCATGCCAATCATTCCTACATTTAAAGGGTGGTCTGTTGCAATGGCACCAACACCAAGGATTGTCCAGGCAGCAGGGATACCACTTTTCTCTACAAAAGCCTTAAATTCAAGCTCAGCTTCACCTAATAAAATACCTTGTCCGAATAAGATTAATGGTTTTTTTGCACTGTTGATTAAAGCAGCGGCTTTTTCCACATATTCTTTTCTAACGTTTGGCTTAGGTCTGTAGCTGCGGATATGATCACAAGGAATATAGCCTTCATAATCAAATTCCTGCAATTGTGCATTTTTAGTGATGTCAATTAAAACAGGTCCCGGGCGGCCAGTCCTGGCAATATAAAACGCCTTAGCCAAAATGGCAGGGATTTCTGTCGCATCCGTAACCTGGTAATTCCATTTGGTTACTGGAGTAGTGATATTGATGACATCGGTTTCCTGGAAAGCATCAGTTCCAAGTAAACTGGCGTATACCTGACCAGTTATACATACTAATGGCGTGCTGTCAATTTGAGCATCTGCTAATCCAGTAACGAGGTTTGTAGCACCTGGGCCGCTGGTTGCGAAAACAACACCAACTTTTCCAGAACTGCGGGCATACCCTTGTCCTGCGTGAATGCCACCTTGCTCATGTCTCACCAAAATATGGTTTAACTTTTCTTTGTAATCATACAAAGCATCATATATCGGCATAATGGCGCCGCCAGGATAACCGAAAATAGTTTCCGTTCCTTCAGCAATTAATCCCTCTAATAAAGCTACGGAACCTGTAACCTTTGTGGTTTTCAAAGACTCGGTTAAGGAAGGTGCTTCCGTTTGTGCTATATTCATTTTATTGTAATTAAGATGTTTGTCAATTTTGTTAATCCGTGTAGGCATCCGTTACGCAGCCTTCACTTGCATTACTTACTTGTTTCATGTATTTATAAAGGACACCGCTTTTGACGGGTGGAGGGAGTTGTTTCCATTCCGCCCGGCGTGCCGCAAGTTCTTCATCGCTAATGTTGAGTTGCAGTGTGTTATTTACTGCATCAATGGTAATGGTATCATTGTCTTTCACCAGACCTATGTTTCCACCATCCCAGGCTTCTGGGGTAATGTGACCCACAACAAAGCCATGAGTACCACCAGAAAAACGGCCATCAGTAATCAAGGCAACAGTTTTTCCTAAACCAGCACCAATAATGGCTGAAGTAGGTTTCAGCATTTCAGGCATGCCAGGAGCACCTTTAGGGCCTACCTGTCTAATCACAACCACATCGCCTTTGTGCACCCTACCACTTTGAATACCGGCAATTAATTGTTTTTCACCGTCAAATACTCTTGCCGGACCTTCGAATTTTTCGCCTTCTTTGCCACTTATTTTAGCTACAGCACCTTTTTCTGCAAGATTTCCATAAAGCATTTGTAAGTGCCCTGTCGCTTTTATAGGGTGTGTAACGGGAAGAATTACTTTCTGCTGATAAAAATCTAAATCTACCGCATCGGCTACATTTTCTGCCAGGCTTTTGCCCGTTACTGTGAGGCAATCGCCATAGATCAAGCCTTCTTTTAATAAATATTTTAAAATGGCAGGAACACCACCAATTTCATGGACATCCTCCATTAAGTACTCACCGCTAGGTTTTAAATCAGCAAGGACTGGGGTTTTATCACTTATTTTTTGGAAGTCTTCTAAGGTTAAGGTAATACCAACCGATTTAGCCATTGCAATTAAATGCAATACGGCGTTGGTAGAACCACCTAAAATCATCACTGTTACTATGGCGTTGTGAAATGCCTTTTCCGTCATGATTTGCGAAGGAAGGATGTTTTTTTCTAACAACACCTTGATGGCTTTACCAGCATCTAAACACTCCTGTTTTTTGTTTTCACTCAATGCAGGATAAGACGAACTATAAGGTAAACTCATGCCTAATGCCTCAATGGCTGAGGCCATGGTGTTAGCGGTATACATACCACCACATGCACCGGCACCCGGACAAGTGTGACGAATGATACCTTGATAATCTTCTTCAGAAAGCTTACCTGCCATTTTCTCTCCTAAGGCTTCAAAAGCAGAGACAATATTTAAAGCTTTTCCTTTATATTTTCCGGAGTGTATACTTCCACCGTAAACCATTATTGCAGGTCTGTCTAAACGACCCATTGCCATAATAGAACCAGGCATGTTTTTGTCGCAGCCCGGTAAAGCGATTACCGCATCATAATATTGTCCGCCACAAATGGTTTCAATGGAATCAGCAATAACATCCCTGGATACCAAAGAATAACGCATGCCATCGGTTCCGTTAGACATGCCGTCACTCACGCCGATGGTGCCGAAAGTTAAACCAACCATTCCGTTTTTCCATACGCCATCTTTAACAATTTTAGCTAAATCATTTAAATGCATATTGCACGTATTGCCATCATAACCCATGCTGGCTATACCTACCTGTGCTTTATTAAAATCTTCATCTTTAAGGCCAATTCCATACAACATAGCTTGTGCACCAGGTTGTGTTGGATCTTGTGTAAATGTTTTGCTGTAGCGGTTGATTTCGATTGTTTCTGACATGTTATATTATATAATTACTTCGTAATTCTGTTTTTCTAAGACTAAACTTTTGTAGGTACGCTGTATTGTTGCACCAAGGCTATCTTGCCATTTCATTGGGAGCACAATTTCTTCTACAGCATTGATACCCGCAATTTCAGTAGCAGTGCCACAAAAGAAAGCACTATCTGCATTCATTAAATCTGCTACTGTTAATACCATTTCCTGGCATTCAATGTCCAGTCGTTGACAAAGTTGCATTACTGTAGTTCTTGTAATTCCTGGTAAGATATGTCCAGCTGGTGGCGTATAGAGCGTTCCGTTTTTTTCTATAAATATATTGGCACCGGGAGCCTCTGCAATGTTATTGTTCATGTCCAATAGTAAGGCTTCATTAAAGCCACGTTTTTTAGCTTCGGTGGAAGCCAAAATAGAATTGACATAGTGAGCACTTATTTTGGCATCAATAGGTATAGATTTTGGATTAGGGCGTTGGTAACTAGAGATACCTACATTTAATAATTGATTACCAAGATAAGCTTCCCAATCCCAGGCACAAATCATAATAGATACTCCTGTGGGTTCGGAAAGAGACATGTTTGGTGCACAATACACTAAAGGACGTATATAGGCATCTCTTAAGTTATTTAATTCCAATACCTTATATGTTTTTGAGATCAGTTCATCAATATCCCATTGAAAGGGTATGTTGACCAATTCGCAGGAACGTTTTAGTCGTTCAAAATGATCCTTAGCTTTAAAAACACGGGTTCCGTTATGCGTGTTATAAGCCCTGATACCTTCAAATGCAGCGTATCCATAGTGTAAAGACTGGCTGTATAAATCAGTATTGGCTGTTGTTGCCTTAACGAATGATCCGTTTAAATAAACTACTGTTTTATCATTGAAGTATTGCATGGTTTCCCGTATTTTTTTGTTATTGTGTTATCACTAAAAAAGCGCCTCTGTTGGGAGGCGCTTTTGTTTTATTAAATACTAATTTACAGCGCCTTGTACTCCTGAATTAACAGCAGTAGATTTAGGTTGATAATGACAATATTAACGCTTGTAAGTGAAGTATTCATTTTGTGGTTCCGTTTATTAAATTCTATAAAACCAATTTAGTTTTTGGTATGCTGAATCGCAATAGCTGAGTGAATTAAATTTAAAAAAAATTTAATTTGGAAGAATGGCTTTAATTATTTCTTTAATTTCGCTAAAGGAGCGTTTTAAATACTATTGACGGTATAAAATAGACCAAATATGATTTTGGTATTCGGTATAGTTGTTATGCTAACATATTACTTTTGAAGTAATTCGGCGTAAAAAGAGGAGTTGGAGCAAAATACTTTTAAAATATTCAATTTTTTGACAAAAAAAATAGCCCTCCTGATCTTGATCAGGAGGGCTATTTTTTTTAAAAAATTAGCGATTAAGCAACACCTTCGGCTAAAACAATAATCTTGTTTTTTAAAACCTCGACAACACCACCTTTGATTACAAAAGTTTGTTCGTTGGTTTTGCTTTTAATAATTACTGGTCCGTCTTCTATAGTAGAGATGATTGGTGCATGGTCATGTAGAATCTGGAATGAACCCATGGTACCAGGTACTGTAACCGCAGTTACTTCACCTTCGAAGACTTTTTTATCTGGTGTTAAAATTTCTAATGTCATATATATAATGATGTACGCTACAATTAAGCGTTTGCTTCAGCTAATATTTTCTTACCTTTTTCAATTGCTTCTTCAATACCACCTACAAGGTTAAAAGCTGCTTCAGGGTATTCATCAACTTCACCATCCATAATCATGTTAAATGCTTTAATGGTTTCTTTGATGTCTACTAATACACCTTTTAATCCAGTAAACTGTTCAGCTACGTGAAAAGGTTGAGATAAGAAACGTTGTACACGACGAGCACGGTGAACCGTTAATTTATCTTCTTCAGATAACTCATCCATACCCAGAATAGCAATAATATCTTGCAATTCTTTATAACGTTGTAATATTTCTTTAACACGTTGTGCACAGTTGTAATGTTCGTCGCCTAAAACTGCAGGAGACAAGATACGAGAAGTAGAATCTAATGGATCTACTGCAGGATAGATACCCAGCTCAGAAATTTTACGTGAAAGTACAGTTGTTGCATCAAGGTGAGCAAATGTTGTTGCCGGAGCAGGGTCAGTTAAATCATCTGCAGGAACGTAAACGGCCTGAACTGATGTAATTGAACCACGTTTGGTTGAAGTAATACGTTCTTGCATTAAACCCATCTCTGTAGCCAAAGTTGGTTGGTAACCTACTGCAGAAGGCATACGACCTAAAAGTGCCGATACTTCAGAACCCGCTTGTGTAAAGCGGAAAATGTTATCAACGAAGAAAAGAATGTCTTTACCTGCGCCCTCACCTTCACCATCACGGAAATATTCAGCAACAGTTAATCCAGATAATGCAACACGAGCACGTGCACCAGGAGGTTCGTTCATTTGACCGAAAACCAAGGTAGCTTTAGATTCTTTTAATTTTTCTGTATCAACTTTAGATAAATCCCATCCGCCTTTTTCCATTGAGTGAAGGAATTCTTCACCATAGTTGATTACACCAGATTCGATAAACTCACGTAAAAGGTCATTACCTTCACGAGTACGCTCACCTACACCGGCAAATACAGAAAGACCAGCATGTGCTTTAGCAATGTTATTAACCAGTTCCATGATCAATACGGTTTTACCTACACCTGCACCACCAAATAAACCGATTTTACCACCTTTTGCATAAGGCTCTAATAAATCGATAACTTTAATACCTGTAAAAAGAACTTCAATTTCAGTAGATAAATCTTCAAATCTAGGCGGAGCATTGTGGATTGGTTTGCCGTTAGTTTTATCAATAGTGTTAATTCCATCAATAGCGTCACCAACAACATTGAATAAGCGACCTTTAATTTGCTCACCAACGGGCATTTTAATAGGTGCACCAGAATCCAATACATCCATGCCTCGAACTAAACCATCAGTAGAGTCCATTGCAATTGCACGAACGCGGTCTTCACCAAGGTGCTGCTGAACTTCTAAAACGATCTTTTGTCCGTTTTCTTTTTTAATCTCTAAAGCCGAGAAAATTTTAGGTAAGTGAGCATCAATAGCAAAACTAACGTCAACTACCGGTCCTATAATCTGCGCTATTTTTCCAATGTTAGGCATATATTGTTTTGGGTAAAATTATAAATGTCAAAATGTTAAAGGCTATTTTACAACCTGTAATTTGGTTCGCAAAGCTAAGAGTTTTCCGCCTATAATTTATATATAAATAAAAAGTTTTTCAACAGATTTTTTATTGATACTTTAGTCAGTGTAAAAACAAGAAATAAAAACGTTAAAGATAAATGAAAACCATACTGGTAACGGGTAGTAATGGCCTTTTAGGTCAGAAAATTACCGAAAGAATATTATCCAACAATCTATTCCATTTAGTTGCAACTTCCAGAGGAGCAAACCGTTTTCTATCGCAGCAGGGTTATATTTATGAAAGTATGGATATTCTTGACCCCTTAAATGTTCAGGCTGTTGTTGAAAAATATAAACCAGATGCCATTATTCATACAGCGGCGATGACCAATGTAGATACTTGTGAAGATAACAAGGAAATGGCTTACGCGCTGAATGTTGGTGCCGTAAAAACATTACTCTCGATTTGCGAAGCCCAACAAATACAATTTATTCATTTATCTACTGATTTTATTTTTGATGGTGCTGCGGGTCCTTATGATGAATTGGCTAATCCTAACCCATTGAGTTATTATGGAGAAACCAAAGTGGAAGCAGAAGAGTTGGTTAAAAAAGCTTTATGTCCTTGGGTGATTATTAGAACTATACTTGTTTATGGCGTTTTAGCTGATATGAGCAGGAGTAATATTGTGCTTTGGGCAAAGGCTGCACTTGAAAAAGGGGAGGCAATAAACGTGGTGAACGACCAGTGGCGTATGCCAACCCTGGCTGAGGATCTTGCCACTGGCTGTTTACTGGCTGTTGAGAAAGGTGCCCAAGGTATTTATAACGTGTGTGGTAAGGATATGATGAGTATTGTTGAACTGGTAAAGCGTGTGGCTGCTTATTGGAGCCTGGATACTAGTCTTATTAGAGAGGTGAATGGTGATAGTTTAAATCAAAATGCACGCAGACCGGCCAAAACCGGATTTATCCTCGATAAAGCTATTAATGAATTGGGGTATGAGCCACATAGTTTCGAAGAGGGCATTAATTTGTTAGTACAGCAAATAAATAATATTCAAAAGCATAAAATGAGAGTTTCTTGACCTAAGCGTTAAAACACCCACTTATATTTACAGAATAAAACAAATAATTATGGCATTGAAAGCAGGCGATAAAGCTCCAGATTTTAAATTATTCAGTTCAGAACTGAAAGAAGTTTCCTTAAATGATTTTAAAGGAAAGAAATTAGTTATCCACTTTTTCCCAATGGCCTTTAGCGGTACTTGTACAGAACAACTTTGTACGTTGAGAGATAGTTTTGGTTATTATGAAGGTATCAATGCAAATGTTATTGCTATTTCAGTAGATTCTCCTTTTTCTTTAGCTAAGTTTAAAGAAGAGCAAGGTTACCAATTTCCATTATTATCTGATTTTAACAAAGAGGTTTCTCAGGCTTTTGGTGCTTTTTATGATGAATTCGTCTTTAATTTAAAGGGCGTTTCTAAAAGAGCTGCTTTTTTAATTGATGAAGAGGGAAATATCAACTATGCTGAAGTATTGGAAAATGCAGGCGATCTTCCTGATTTTAATGCAATTAAGGTAGCTATAGAAGCTGAGTCTGCAAAATAATTGATGAAATGTTCAAGTTTTGTTTGGAAATAATTGCATAATTCAATTTCAAACATTACTTTTGCATTCCCTTAAACGATAAGGGAAATGCATTCGTAGCTTAATTGGATAGAGCACCTGACTACGGATCAGGAGGTTAGGGGTTCGACTCCCTTCGAGTGCACAGATTAACATTAGAAAGCCCTGTAAAATCAAGTATTTACAGGGCTTTCTTTTTTATATACATACGGGTTTACATACCCTTCTAACATCTCACTGTGTACCCGAGAAAAAAGATATTCATTTCACTGCATGTAACCTTAAAACGGGAATGTTGGAAGCTATGGATGCCCTTGTTGAGAAAGGCATATCTCATATTGCCTTAATTAATGGTTCAGAAAAATTAATGGCTAGTAAGCAGCGGCTACAAATCTACTTACAAGGATTAAAGCAGAACAATATCCAACATGATGAAAGATTGATACAATCCTCTGACCTTTCTAAAGATGGTAATCAGGAGGCAATGAGGCCTGCGGCTATAATTATCTTTAATGATTATCTCGACCTTGATGGGATTGTAATTGCTAAAAAAAATAACCTTGTCATAAATTAAGATATTTTCTTTGTAAGTTTTGCTAATCTGCCGATATGGATTTATATGAATGACAGGCCTTTGGGTTCGATTGAGCAATTTCCATATAAACAAGGTGTAAAAGCCGCTGAAATACTCTTTTCACTTCTCGAAAATCCGGCGCTCACAGAACTTCCTCAACCCATATTCCAACAAGTTGTTTTTGAGTCCAAATGAATTATTCATTCTTTATAATGCTTTAATTCCTTGATTAAATAAATCTTCGCCAATTAAATAAACAAACGTCTGCTCAAATTACTCAAACGTTTGTCTTATCTTGGCATAGCTGTATTTCTAATATAAATTTTCATATTGTATTATCACTGCTGTTGATGATAGCTTTATCACCTTTTAAAAACAAATTATAAACCAATGAAAGATAACCGTAGAAATTTTTTAAAATGGACAGGTATTGCTGGCCTTACTTTAACAGGAGGCAGTATATTCAAAGGATTTGCGGCAGAACCAGATCCAAAAGCTGCCAATGATTTCAAAGGGACTAACCATGTGCAGCATTTTAATATGTGTGGTTATGCTGCGCCAAAACTTGATACGGTGAGAGTGGGTTTTATCGGATTAGGACAAAGAGGCCCGGGGCATGTGAGTAACTTGAGTAAATTGGAAGGTGTTGAAATCACAGGACTATGTGATGTGCGACCAGAAATGGTTAATAAGGTCAAAAAAAGCCTGGCAGGTACAAATCATAAACCAAAATTATATACCGATAGTAAAGATTCGTGGAAAAAACTATGTGAGAACAAAGAGATAGACTTGATTTATATTTCTACGCCATGGGATTTGCACGTGTCTATGGCTTTATACGCTATGGAACAAGGGAAACATGTAGCTATTGAGGTTCCTGCTGCGGTTAAAGTAGAAGAATGCTGGCAATTAGTTGAAGCATCTGAGCGTACACGCAAACATTGTATGATGCTTGAAAACTGCTGTTATGACTTTTTTGAACTGCTCACATTTAATATGGCAAGACAAGGCTTCTTTGGTGAAATTGTTCATGCAGAAGGTGCCTATCTTCATGACTTAATTAATTTAAATTTTCAGAAGGATGGCTATTATGAGATGTGGCGCTTAAAAGAAAATTATAGAAACGGTAATTTATATCCAACTCACGGTTTAGGACCGGTTTGTCAGGTTATGGATATTAACCGCGGTGATAAGCTCGATTACCTGGTTTCTATGTCAGGCAAAGATTTTTTAATGGGAGAGAGGGCAAAAGAACTTGCCGCAAAAGACGATTTCTTTAAGCCATTTGAAAATCAAACTTACCGTGGCAATATGAACACAACTACTATTCGTACAACTAAAGGGCGTACAATAATGTTGCAGCACGATGTGAGTTCGCCAAACGTTTATTCCCGAATCCATAAAATAAGTGGAACAAAAGGTTCTGCCCTAAAATATCCTCAACCAGGACGTATTGCAACCAGTGAAAAAGAAAGTTGGTTAACAAACGAGGAAATGAAAGCTATTGAAATAAAATATCAGCCTGCCATCGTTAAAAAGATTGGTGAAATAGCTAAAGAAGCTGGTGGTCATGGGGGAATGGATTTCTTAATGAATTGGCGATTAATTGATTGTCTGCGTAATGGCTTACCTCTTGATCAGGATGTATATGATGCAGCACTCTGGAGTGCTATTGCGCCTTTAAGTGAGCAGTCTGTCGCCAATCGCTCCAATTCTGTCGACATTCCGGACTTTACCAATGGTTCTTGGAAGGCAAATATACCCGTTGACCTATTATTAGAAAAAGGTGGAACAACCAAAGTAAAATTAAAGTAAATCGAGTTAATATTAATGCAAAATCCGTTATTTTATAACTGATTTTGTCTTTTTTAGTAAAAATTAATGTAAATTAATTATATATTATTATATTGGTTACATCAATTATTCTTATAATGAAATACAGGTATGCCTTCTTTTTTTATTTATCATCAATAGCCGTTTTAGGTTGTAACAGTTTTAAAGTCAATAATTTACCATTAGTATACACCCCGTCTTCAGAAAAAAATCCATATAATAAATTAAAAACTATATATTTGCAGCCTTTATAGGATTTTTGTCTATGCACTTTACTTTTGCAGGTAACCCATAGACTTTTATTCTTCGGCTTTTACCGACATAAGTCTTGCTAAAACAGCATCATGACTTTTTAAACTTTAAAGACAACCCGAATGCTAAATTTTGTTCTCTTTGGCCCCCCGGGTGCAGGCAAAGGCACCCAATCTCAAAAATTGATTGAAAAATATCAATTGATACATATTTCAACTGGTGACCTATTTAGGGCACATATAAAAAATCAATCTTCGCTTGGCCAGCAAGTAAGTCAGTTAATAGCCGATGGACAACTTGTTCCTGATGCAATTACCATTGCAATGCTGGAAGAGGAAGTTGATAAAAACCCTGAGGCTAAAGGTATCATTTTTGACGGCTTTCCACGTACGGTACCTCAAGCGCAAGCTTTAGATGAGTTTCTTGAAAGTAAGGGGACAGCGATCTCTGGCGTAATTGCCCTTGATGTTGATCAAGATGAGCTTTGTAAGCGCATTGCCCAACGCCAGATAGAAACCGGTAGGATAGATGATCAGGCTGATAAATTGCAAAAACGTATTGAAGAGTATTTCAACAAAACGGTACATGTTTTACCTTATTATGAGGCTCAAAACAAGTTGGTTAAAGTAAATGGTATTGGTAAGATAGATACTATCTTTGCTGAACTTAGCGCTGTTGTTGATCAGTATTAAATTAAAATTTTTTAAGTAGCGGGACGAATGTAACTTCTTCCCGCTACTTTTGTTTTATATCAAAAAAATAAATTATGTCGCAAGGTTCAAATTTTGTAGATTATGTTAAAATATGCTGCCGTTCCGGTAAAGGTGGGGCAGGTTCTGCACATTTACACCGCGATAAATTAACCTCTATGGGTGGTCCTGATGGTGGTGATGGTGGTCGTGGTGGTCATATCATCCTCAGGGGCAATACGCAGTTTTGGACTTTGTTGCACTTGAAATACCGTAAACACATTATGGCTAAAGATGGTGAATCTGGCTCTAGTGGTACCTCGTCAGGTAAATTTGGTAAAGATGAGATTCTTGATGTGCCCCTGGGTACTATTGCTAAAGATTCTGAAACTGGTGAAGTCTTATTTGAAATCACTGAAGAAGGTGAAACTAAAATCTTGACTCCTGGTGGTAGGGGTGGTTTGGGTAACTGGCATTTTAAAACCGCTACTTTACAGACGCCTCGTTTTGCACAACCAGGTGAGCCCGGTCTGGAAAGATGGATTGTCCTTGAATTAAAAGTGCTGGCTGATGTTGGTTTAGTTGGCTTCCCAAATGCGGGTAAATCAACTTTGTTGTCTGTAATGTCTGCTGCTAAGCCTGAAATTGCTGATTATCCTTTTACTACTTTAGTGCCAAACCTTGGTATTGTTGATTACCGTGGTGGCAAATCTTTTGTAATGGCTGATATTCCTGGAATTATTGAGGGTGCCTCTAAAGGTAAAGGTTTAGGATACCGGTTTTTGCGTCATATTGAACGTAATTCAGTACTCTTGTTTATGGTTCCTGCTGATACCAACCGGACAATTAAAGAAGAGTACGAAATTTTAAAAAAGGAATTGCAAGAATATAATCCTGAATTGATGCAGAAGCCTCATTTATTAGCAGTAACCAAGTCAGATTTGCTTGATAATGAACTGATGGAAGAAATGAAAAAAGACCTGCCTGCAAATATTCCCGCTATATTTATTTCATCTGTAGCACAGAAAAACATCATAGAACTGAAAGATATGCTTTGGCAGGCTATCGGTGCTTAATTTTTTAGCGTTCCTATTAAATCTAAAGATTCTAAAATTACGGCACATACCTGGTGGATTTCTTCTTCTTTAATAATTAAAGGAGGAGCAATCCGCATTGCCGTTTCGCAATGCAGGAACCAGTCTATCACTACGCCGCGTTCCTGACACAGCTGACTTACTTTTTCTACTTGTTCAAAGCTGTCTAGCTGTATGCTCAGCATCAATCCTTTGCCGCGGATTTCGCGAATCAGCGGGTGTATCAATAATGTACGAAATAGCTCACCTTTTTTATTAACTTCCTGAACTAGGTTTTCTTCCAAAATGACTTCCAAACTTGCCATACCAGCACTGCAGCATACCGGGTGACCGCCGAAAGTAGTGATATGACCTAAAATTGGATTTTCTTTTAACACGCCCATTACTTCTTTATTCGCAATAAAGGCACCCATCGGCATGCCACCGCCTAATGCTTTGGCTAATAGTAAAATATCAGGAATGATTCCGTAGTTTTCAAATGCAAATAAGGTGCCTGTCCTGCCAAAAGCAGCTTGTATTTCGTCTAAAATCAATAGTGCACCCACTTCCGTGCATCGCTTGCGTAAGGCCAGCATGTAATTTACTGTGGGTACTCTAATTCCGGCTTCGCCTTGTATCGTTTCTAATATAACACAGGCCGTATCTTCTGTAATTAATGCTAAATCAGCTGCTTCATTGAAATTTATGAAACGTACACCTGGAAGTAAAGGCCGGTAGTCCTGTTTAAAATGCTCATTTCCCATCACGCTTAATGCACCATGTGTGCTGCCATGATAAGAGTTGTAAAAGGAAACAATGCCAGACCTGCCGGTGTATTTTTTAGCGAGTTTCAATGCTCCTTCTGTTGCCTCTGTTCCCGAATTAACAAAATAGACGTTGTTTAAGCTGTCTGGCAGCAGTGCTACTAGTTTTTGTGCAAAAAGCACCATCGGTGTTTGCACAAACTCTCCGTAAACGGTTAAATGTAAATACTTATCCAGTTGGGCTTTAATAGCCGCAATTACTTTTGGATGCCTGTGACCAATATTGCTCACTGCAAAACCAGAAACAAGGTCAACATACGACTTTCCATTTTTATCAAATAAGTATATGCCGGCTGCGTGATCTATTTCCAAAAAATTTGGCGAAGTTGATGTTTGAGCGTTATTTTGAAGAAAAAGTTGTTTATGACTTATCATTGTTTTAACTTTTGTAAAGTCGCTTGAATTGTTCAAATTAGACAGAGGTTTTTTGTTTTGCTGTTCTTTTAAGGGCAATTAAACCTAATACTCCAGCAATTATTGAGGCTAGTAAAATACCATATTTAGCCTGGTTGATCATCGTGGCATCGGTAAAGGCAAGGTTGCTGATGAAAAGTGACATCGTAAAGCCTACTCCAGCCAACAAAGCAACGCCAACAATATGGCTCCAGTTAGATTGTGCCGGAAGTTTTGCAATTTTAAACTTTACCATTAACCAGGTGAAAAGCAAAATCCCAATAAATTTCCCTGCTATTAAGCCAATGGTAACCCCCATACTTACAGGGTTTAAAATAGCGGTAAAGAAATCGGCACCTATAATCATTCCAGAGTTAGCTAGGGCAAACAAGGGCATAATCAGGAAAGCTACCCAAGGGTGCAGGCCGTATTCAATTTTTTGAAGTGGTGTTTCTGCTGCTATACTAATGTCTTTAATTTGCTGAATGGTTTGGTGCTGCTCTGGAGTGGTCAGCGTGCTGTTACTGGGTATCTCATTGTCAAATTCTGTAATTAGTTGTTTTACTTTTGTGGAATAAACTAATTCATTGATTTTTGTTGTTGCCGGTATAGTAAAAGCGGTTAACACGCCGGCGATGGTAGCATGCACTCCAGAAAACAGGAAGCCCAACCAAACTACAACTCCCAAAAATAAATATACTATCGGATTGCGGATACCTAAATAATTACCACCTAACATCAGCATCAAGAAAATTCCAGCTATGCCCAATGGAAGGAAATTCAAATCCGATGTATAAAAAAAGGCGATCACCAATACAGCTCCAAGATCATCTGCTACGGCTAATGCGGATAGAAAAACTTTTACAGAAGTTGGAATGTGTTTGCCCGCCATAGATAATAAGGCTAATGCAAATGCAATATCCGTTGCCATAGGGATACCCCAACCGTGTTCGGCAGTGGTGCCCTTGTTCATTAAAAAGTATATTAATGCCGGTACAACCATACCACCCAGGGCAGCAGCCATAGGTAAGGATGCTTTTTTTATGGTGGAAAGCTCGCCATCCATAAACTCCCTTTTAAGTTCTAATCCGATTACAAAGAAAAACACAGCCATAAGTCCGTCGTTAACCCAAATGTGTAATGGCTGCTCAAATAAATATTTATCAAATCCTACTGATAAAGGCAAATGCCAAAGGTGTTGATAGCTGTCGGCAAAAGCGGAATTAGCCCATACTATAGCGACGATTACACTTAAAAATAATACGATTCCGCTAGTGTATTCAAGGTGGATAAACCTGCTTACTGGTGCTATTATTTTATCAATGGGTGATTTTTGCATTTTAATTTTTTAGGGTGTATTTCTGCAAAAATAAGGTTTTAAATTAAAATGATGGGCTTATAGTGTAAACAATTAAAACCAGATGCCTATTTGCATTGTTAATCAAGTAATACCTAATGTTATCGTCTTATGGCAAGTTTTTCAGAATTGATTAAATCAAATAAACCAGTATTGGTAGATTTCTCTGCTACCTGGTGTGGTCCTTGTAAAATGATGGTTCCTATTTTAGATCAGTTAAAGGGTATGATGGGGGAGAAGGCCACTATTTTAAAAGTTGATGTGGATAAGAACCCTGCTGTTTCAAAAATTTACCAGATCCAAGGGGTGCCAACGCTTATTTTATTTAAAGATGGACAAATTAAGTGGAGGCAGTCTGGAGTGATTCAGGCAAACCAACTGAAATCTATTATTGAAGGCTATCTGGTTTAACATGTATCAATTCTGTATTTTTTTATAGTAAACCTGTTATTCTTATAGTTACAATTTCTATTCCTTTTATTTTTTTATTAGCAAATGATTCTTACCAAATATTGGATGACATCGTTTTATTCAATTCCAGCTCACCGCAAAGACCAAATAGTGGGAATTTTATTTTATAGTAGAAAAGATCACCTTATAGGCATTTGGAGAGCTTAAAGGGGTAAAATTCCCTAAGAGTGTGTCGGGATAAACACGTAAAACTCCTGGGAATTCAATATTAACAAACAAGTTCCTTATCATGTTCAAATATTGAAATGTAGAAAGGGCAAAAGTATCGATTTCAACTGTTTTCCTCACTTTTCCATCTTCTTTAATTTAAGTCCGACAGGCTGTTAGAAATGTTGTTGATTAGATGAAAATTTTCATTACCTTTTGAAATGGCATCTTCAGAACCTTTTGTAAAATCTTTTTGGCCAAATAACAGAATAGCTTCTGTTGATGTCTACCGTGGTTTTGTTATGTTATTAATGATGGCAGAAGTGCTTTTTCTTTCGAAAGTGAGCCAGAAATTACCAGACAGTTCTTTCTGGCAGGTTTTATCATTTAATCAGAGCCACGTACCATGGACATGGCTCGCATTACATGACCTCATACAACCATCTTTCACATTTTTAGTTGGTGTAGTACTGCCTTTTAGCATTGCAAGCAGAAGAAGTAGGGGGGCCACATTCGGAAATTTACTGCAACATACCATTAAACGTTCTATTATTTTAATATGCCTGGGCATATTTCTGAGATCAATGAACTCCAGTCAAACTAATTTTACTTTTGAGGATACCCTTACTCAAATTGGCCTAGGTTATACTTTCTTAGTGCTTTTGGGGTTTTATTCACAGCGGGTTCAGCTTATTGCGTTGATCGCAATACTTTTTGGATATTGGCTGGCATTTGCTTTATATCCGCTGCCCGGTGCTAACTTTGATTATGCATCAGCTGGCGTTGCTGCAAATTGGGAACATAATTTACAGGGTTTTTTGGCTCACTGGAATAAAAACACAAATTTAGCATGGGCATTTGACCGATGGTTTTTGAATCTTTTCCCACATGAGAATAGCTTTCTTTATAATGGAGGAGGTTATGTTACGCTTAGCTTTATTCCTACCCTTGGAACTATGATTCTGGGTCTGTTTGCGGGTAATATTTTGAATTCTATTAAGAATCCACAAGAAAAGTTGAAGTCTTTTATTCTTATTGGTACAAGTTTAATACTTTTTGGGGTTTTTCTACATCTAACTGGAATAAATCCAATTGTAAAACGGATTTGGACACCTGCCTGGACTATTTTTAGCGGAGGAATTTGCTTTTTATTACTGGCTTTATTTTATGGTGTAATAGATATAAAAGGTGCAAAGAGATGGTCATACTTTTTAGTAGTAATTGGTGTCAATTCGATTGCAGCTTATGTAATAGCAGATGGGGGTATTAGAACATTCATCGACAAGTCTCTTTATATTCATCTAGGACGAAATTTCGATCAAGTATTTGGTTCTGCATATGCCACACTGTTTGCAGGAATGTTGGTATTACTATTCGAATGGCTGATCTTATATTGGATGTTTAAGAAGAAAATTTTCATTAAAATCTAATATCATTGAAATCTTTAGGAAACCTGAATAGGCTTAACTAAAGATGGCTTAATTACTTTTTAAAAAGATATGAAGAATCTAATCAAACCTTTTTGAGCTAGCAATAATAAAAATCAATGAATATTGATCATGATAGCCTTATCAACTTTGAAACAAAAAAGATTCCACCACAGAAAAAGAATTAAAATCAGCATTTTAGGGGCTTACACCAGGGTCAACGCATTTAAATTTGATTTAAAATTTTAAGGAGAAATTGATCGTCCCAGCCGGCTTTTAGCCTTTTGGTTACCAGAGACCCCTTT
>NZ_JBEONS010000012.1:0-93633 GCF_040544395.1 Pedobacter sp. CG_S7
GCGTTCTATTACCGACACCTGCAAGAAAAATGAGCAGGCCATCTTAAATGCTTTCTTGACTATTGCTTCATCATAGAGGTACCTGAGTAGTTACTTTGGAGGTAGAATATATAAACTTAAACGTTATTTAATGAAGCTATTTTTTGTCTTGATTATCTTTTTGTTTTCACTATTAAACATAGTGAGCAAACCAGCCTATGCCCAAGATGCTGCAACCATTACTACAAATACTTCGGGATCCATCAAAGGTATTGCAATAGATTCGGCTACAAAAAATGCCGTAGACTATATGACAATTGCGCTCAAATTGGATAATGTGGTCATCAAAACTATGGTGACCAAATCTAACGGTGTTTTCAGATTTGATAAATTAGCACCTGGAAAATACATGGTAACTGCGATTGCTATAGGCTATAATGCTAAAAATGTAGCGGTAGATATTACTTTTGAAAAAAATGATGCTGATTTAGGGAATATCATTGTTGCTACTCAGGTCAATAATTTGAAAGAGGTATCTATTAGTGGTGACCGGCCCATTATTAAGCAAGAAGTAGACAGGATAAGTTATGACATACAAGCTGACCCTGAGAGCAAAGTTTTAACGGTTTTGGATATGATGCGAAAAGTGCCGCTTTTATCATTAGATGCTGATGATAATATCAAACTTAAAGGTAGCTGAAATTATAAGATTTTGATCAATGGGAAGCCCTCAAATATGGTTGCCCGTAGTCCGAAAGATGTTTTGCGAAGTATACCAGCATCTTCCATTCAAAAAATAGAAGTAATAACAACACCACCATCTAAATATGATAGCGAAGGTTTAGCAGGCCTTATCAATATCATTACTTCAAAAAAAATAGACAACGGCTATAATGCTAGTTTAAATTTAAGAGAACAGGGGCCTGTTGGCGGACCAGGATTAGGAGGTTTCCTTACCTTAAAGCAACAGAAGTTTGGGATAACAGCTTATGGAGGGACGGGGTTTTACAGTTCTCCAGCAACTGTAAACACAAATAATAGAACAACTAGTGGGGATAACCCCACCACTTTATCGAATATTGGATCCCGTGAATTCGATAATAACTACCGCTATGGTGGTACAGAAATGAGTTATGAAATCGATACCTTGAATTTAATCACTGCAGAATTGAACCCTTATGGAGGATATAATAAATCGACCACACATGAGGAATCAAGAATGGTTGATGGCAACCAGAATATAGCTTATGATTTGTTAGGCAAAAACCGGTATGATTGGGGAGGTATGGATGCCACCTTGAATTACCAGTTAGGTTTTAAAAGTAATAAGGAACGCTTGTTGACTTTTTCTTATAAATACAGTAATTCCAATAATCCGCAAGTGAATAAACTTAATTTTAGCAATAGGGTTAATTTTAATGAAGCCAATTATACCCAGACAAATGACAGTCGTTCGAGAGAACAAACCATACAACTAGATTATATCCATCCAATAAAAAAGTTGAATATAGAAGGTGGTTTAAAAGGAATTTTAAGAGATAACAACAGTAATTTTGAATACAAGAATTTTGACGAAGCAGTAGGAGACTACATCTTAGATCCTTTACGCACTAATAAATATGTTAATAACCAGGATATTATTGGCATTTATAATTCTTATGCAATCAATTTAAAAGACTGGGGGTTTAAATTAGGCGCACGTGTTGAAGGTACATTTGTTAATGCAGATTTCATTAGTACTGGTTCTAATGTTAATACTGATTATTTCAGTATTATCCCCACTTTTTCAGCTAACCGGAAATTTAAAAATAGCAGTAGCTTGAATTTTGGTTATACACAAAGGATACAAAGACCAGGAATTGATAACCTTAATCCTTTCGTAGACCGTTCTGTTCCTAATTTCCAATCAACAGGAAATCCAAATCTTAAAGCGGTACTGAGTAACAACTTCGAGCTAGGCTACAGTAAGTTTAAAAAAGGCTCTGTTAATATTGGTTTAAGCTATAATTTCGCCAATAACACAGTGCAACGTGTTTCTGTTTACAATGATGCAGATAAAATTACTTATTCTACTTTTTTAAATGTAGGGAGAGATAAAACGGTGAACATGAATTTAAACGTCAATTATCCGATAACCAGTAAATGGAATATGAGCCTCAACGGAAACCTGGGTTATAAAAGAATTGAAGGTACCATAAATGGATTGATGACTAAAAATGATGGATTAACTGGTAATGGCTACATGAATACGGGTTATAAGTTTGAACATGGCTGGCGCGCTAATGCGAGTTTTAGCTATTATGCTGCTGAGGTATTATTGCAAGGCAAGTCAAGTTCTTATAATTTCATTTCTTTTAGTGGTAGCAAGGAGCTTGTTAAAGATAAACTGACGCTTTCTGCAGGAATCAATAACCCATTTACTAAATACAGGTATTACACCACTTTTACCGAAGGTCCTAACTTTACACAGCGATACTCTTCACAAAATTACCATCGTTCATTTAATGCGAGCTTAAATTGGCGCTTTGGAAAATTGAAAGATTCTATAAAAAAGAATAAGAGAAGTATCAGTAATGATGATGTTAAAAGTGGTGGAAGTAAGGGAGGAAGCTAAGAGGAGAGGTTATTAAACAAGAAAGGGATGCCGCATCCACGCACATCCCTTTTCTAACCAAATATAAACCTGTATGAACGGGTTTTACTTTAAATTTCCATAGTATTCTACGAATTTCACTAAAGCTGATGAATAGCCCCATTCGTTATCATACCAGGAAACAACTTTTACGAAGTTATCATTCAATGCAATACCTGCATTGGCATCAAAAATAGATGCACGATCATCCCCGATAAAGTCAGAAGAAACAACTTCATCTTCTGTATATCCTAACACGCCTTTCAAATACCCTTCGGAGGCATCTTTCATGGCTTTTTTAATTTCTTCATATGTTGCCGCTTTCTCTAAGCGTACAGTTAAATCTACAACTGAAACATCAGCAACCGGTACGCGGAAAGCCATGCCTGTTAATTTACCTTTCAACGCAGGAATAACTTTCGTTACTGCCTTAGCAGCTCCTGTAGCGGAAGGAATGATGTTAGAGAAACCACCACGGCCACCTCTCCAGTCTTTTGCAGACGGTCCATCAACAGTTTTCTGAGTTGCAGTAACAGCATGCACTGTACTCATTAGACCTTCAACTATTCCAAAATTATCATTCAACACTTTAGCGATTGGTGCTAAACAGTTGGTTGTACATGATGCATTAGAAACAATTTTTTGATCTGCAGTCAATTGATCATGATTTACACCCATTACATAAGTAGGGATAGAATCATCTTTAGCCGGAGCTGAAAGAACAACTTTCTTAGCGCCTGCAGTTAAATGTTTTGAAGCATCCGCTTCAGTTAAAAATAATCCTGTTGATTCTATAACAAGTTCCACGCCAACTTCATCCCATTTCAAATTTGCAGGGTCTCTTTCTGCAGTAATGCGGATAGTTTTTCCGTTAACAACCAAATGCCCGTTTACTACTTCAATAGTTCCGTCGAAACGACCATGGGTAGAATCATATTTTAACATGTAAGCCATATAATCTGGCTCAACTAGGTCATTTATAGCAACAATATCTAAACCTTTTTTTAATGCAGCTCTAAAAACGAGTCTGCCAATACGGCCAAAGCCGTTTATTCCAATTTTGCTCATATTATTAATTTGAATAGTAGTTAAGTAAATTATATATAGGTTCTTTAGTTATGGTAGTAATTTCAAATCCGTGTTTTTTTACAATGGCACGTAACCTGTCTTGAAAGTGCCCGGCTACTATACCAACGAAATGTATTTCTTTCCCTGGATGTATTTTTAATGTTGGCAGTAAATATATTTTTATATACGTTTCAAACGCATCATCCACACATTTCTGTATATAATTATGGTCTCTATTTTCGATAAAGAAGTCGAAAAATGAACTTAGGTACTGTTGTGCTAATGGTTTTTTATACACTCTTTCCAAAATTGAGGCTCTGTCTAGGGTGTATTTTGCTTCCAGTAGTACACGTAAATCCTCTGGCAGTTTTTCAGTTAAATAGCTCGATAAAAGCTTTTTGCCCAAGTAATTTGAAGAACCCTCGTCGCCAAGTATAAATCCAAGTCCAAAATTATTATCTTCCATGTTTTTGCCATCAAAATAGGCGCAATGTGCACCACTGCCTAAAATGCAAACAACACCACTGTCGGTAAAACAAGCTGAAACAGCAGCTCCATATAGATCATCTTTTACATAGATCTTTGAATTCTTGAAAAACAAGGAAAGTGTTTTAGTCAATTCATCTCTTTTTGCTGGTGTACTTGCACCTGCAGCAAAAACATACATTTTTTTGATGCTTTCTGCATTATTGATCAAAACGATTTTCTTATGCAATAATTGCAAGATAGCTTTTTGATCATTAAAATAAGGGTTTATACCGGGCATACTACATTCTGCAATGGTTTTCCCATCGTTTGCTATTTTCCAGAATGCAGTTTTTGAACCGCTGTATACTACCGCTATCATATATAATAGTTAAATGGATAAAACTTTTGTCATTTCTAACAGGTCACTTTCCAATTTGAAGTTGTGGTTTCTAAGGGCATCTTCAATGTTAGTAGTTTTTATTTCATTGCCACGTAAGCCAACCATTTGGCGGGTACTACCTTTTAACAGTTCGTTAACAGCAGCAAAACCCAGGCGACTACCTAAAATACGGTCAAAGCTACTCGGGCTGCCCCCACGTTGCAGGTGACCTAAAATAGTTACTTTTGTGTCATAATGATTAAACCTTTCTTTTACTTGTTTGGCAATATCATAAGCACCGCCAGCTTTATGGCCTTCAGAAACAATTACAATACTTGATGATTTTTTTGTGCGGGCACCTATAGTTAATTGGGCAACAAGTTCATCAGTACTGGTGTGGCGTTCTGGTAATAATACCGCTTCTGCACCACTTGCAACCGCACTTCTTAAGGCAATACAACCAGAGTCACGGCCCATTACTTCAATAAAAAACAACCTGTCATGTGAATCTGCAGTATCTCTTATTTTATCAATGGCCTCAATAACGGTGTTAATGGCCGTATCATAACCTAAAGTAAAATCTGAACCATATAGATCATTGTCTATCGTTCCAGGAATACCGATTACTTTGACGTCGTATTTGTTGGAGAAATTGCGGGCACCAGTAAAAGTACCATCACCACCAATTACAATTAAGCCATCGATGTCACGGGCTTTTAAATTTTTATAGGCTGTTTCCATGCCTTCTTCCGTCTTAAATTCTAAACAACGGGCAGTTTTTAGTATTGTACCTCCCAAATGGATGATGTTACTTACAGAGCGTGCATCCATTGGAATAATATTATCGTTTATTAATCCCTGGTAGCCCTGTCTAACTCCAAACATATTTATACCATTGTAGATGCCCGTCCGAACAACTGCTCTAATGCAAGCATTCATTCCCGGGGCGTCTCCTCCGGAGGTAAGTACAGCTATATTTTTTATATTTGGCTTCATTTATATTACGAATATAGTGTGTATTTGTTACACTAAGTAATTTAATTGTGTTTTTTTTATGTAATATTGCAATAAGCGTGTTTTTTTGCTTCTATATTTAAAAATTTAACGGTTTGAAAGAAGTCCTACCACAGTTTAACTCAACGTTCTCTATTGATTGTGTTGTTTTTGGATTTGATGAAGGTGAATTAAAAATTCTCCTAATTGAAAGAAATGAAGAACCTTTTAAGGATTGGAGTGCATTGCCTGGGAATATTGTTGACTCGGATGAGAGTCTGGATCAATCTGCTTCAAGGATATTAAAAGAACTCACGGGTCTTGGTGATATTTTTATGGAGCAGTTTTACACCTTTGGTGATGTAAACCGACATCCACAGGGTAGGGTAATCAGTATTGCATATTATGCTTTATTACGCCTTGGCGGCGACAAAGCAGTAAAACCTATCAGCAGTTATGCTAAAAAAGCTTTTTGGAAGAATGTTAACGACCTTCCTAGGTTAGCTTTTGATCACCAGATGATTTTTGAAAAAGGACTGGAAAAGATCAAACGCAGAATTAAACATCAGCCAATTGCTTTTGAATTATTGCCAGAGAAGTTTACACTAACTCAATTGCAAAATGTTTATGAACTGATTTTAGGTAAGAAATTAGATAAAAGAAACTTCAGGAAAAAGATGCTAAGTTTTGGTGTGTTGAAAGAGTTAGATGAGAAACAAAAAGGGGTGTCGTTCCGTGCAGCCATGCTTTATAAATTTGACAGAAGGAAGTATGCAAAATTATTTGGTAAAGAGATCTCTTTTTAAAACCCATAAGACATAAAAAAACCGGAAGATCGATTCTTCCGGTTTTTTTATGAAAAGTATTTAGCTTATTTTCTTGATTTGCTAAGGTGATAATCTACTAAATCGTCTATAGGAGAGCGAATTAGCTTACCAACGCCCATTTCGTAACGGTCCGCTACAACACTTAATATATCTCTGTAACTATAGCCAACTGAACCTACAACATTTAAGGTGTATTTTTTGTAATTTGGATAGTGTACTACAAGGTTGTCGAAAAATGCTGTAAATGCATATTCAATTGTAGAGAAGGTATAATCTTCGTAAGTTTCCTTATAGTCGTATAAAAATTTACTAAAGCTTGCGCAAAAACGGTTTGGCAAGGGTTTATTGTAAATGTTATCAAAAATATCGTCGTTGGTTAAAGCAAAATTGTCATAGAAACTTTCTCTTAAGCCTTTAGGCATAAAGCCTTTCATGTAATCGCTTAAAATACGTTTACCTATAAAACAGCCACTACCTTCATCACCCAGGAAATAACCTAATGAATCAATATTGAGGGTAATATCGGTTCCGTCATAAAGACAGCTATTGGTTCCTGTTCCTAAAATGGCGGCAAAACCAGGTTCGTCGCCCAAAAGTGCACGGCACGAAGCTAAAAGGTCATGCCCTATATTTATTTTTGCGTTTGGGAAAATTTGTTGCATTGCATCTCCCACAATTTTTTTATTGGTATCGGTTGAGCAACCAGCGCCATAATAATAAACTTCTAAAAGTTTATCTGATTCTATATGATCTGGTAACGTCTTCCTCAAGGATTCTACAATATAGTTGGAATCGGAAAAATAAGGATTGTATCCTTCTGTATTAAAATGAATCTTTCTACCGGCTTCATTAATTAAACACCAATTGGTTTTGGTTGAACCACCATCTGCAATAACTATCATCTTAATTTTGTTTTTTCGGGATAAATGTAATTATTCCTAATGCTTTTGTGTTGTTTTTTTTCATAATTTAATTTAGTAAAGTATAATTTGTCTTGGTTTATTTAGTCTTTCGTTTTATTGGAATTGGGTCTGTTTTAACGCTTTTTTTATTGATTCATAAACCTTAAAATCTAATGTTTTTTTATCAATTCAACCTTTGAAATAGGTTATTGTTAAATAAACACTAAGCCTAAATTACATTTGTTATTCTAATTTACAAATTTTACAGGTTTATTTATGGTGATATCACATTTTTTAAACAAGGGATTTAGGTTGTTTAAAAAGGAAATAATGTTAAAAATACAGCTTAAAACTGTCTTTTAGCCGGTTATTTCATAATCGTAATAGTGAGGAGTGCCAGTCATTTTTTTTGCATTAATTTAAGTAATTGTCGGAGTTTAATTAATAAAAAACCAATATTTGTATAGAAGGTAACTCAAAATTAATATATGAATATAGATTTAAGAAGTGACACAGTAACCAGACCAACTGCGGGAATGATGGATGCCATGTGGAGTGCAAAAATTGGCGATGATGTTTTTGGGGAGGATCCCACTGTTGATGCGCTAGAAAATAAGGTTGCAGCTATGTTTCATATGGAGGCTGGATTGTTTTGTCCCTCTGGTACGATGACAAATCAAATCGCTATTAAATGCTTTACCCAGCCTATGGATGAGGTTATTTGTGATCAGACTGCTCATGTTTACCGGTATGAGGGAGGCGGCATTGCTTATCACTCTTTGTCTTCTGTTAGGTTATTGAATGCACCCAGAGGTGTTTTAACTGCAGAAATGATAGAGGTGGAGATCAATGATGAAAATATTCATTATCCTCATACTAGCCTAGTCGTTTTAGAAAATACTGTAAATAAGGGTGGTGGTGCTTGTTATACCCTCGATCAAATTGCGCCTGTTCATACCTTATGTAATATAAAAGGTTTAAAACTTCACCTTGATGGAGCAAGGTTATTTAATGCTTTGGTAGCGACAGGAGATAAGGCTGCAGCTTATGGAAAATATTTTGATGGCATTTCAATTTGTTTGTCTAAAGGCTTAGGTGCACCGGTAGGTTCTGTGTTATTGGGTTCAAAAGAAACTATTCAAAAAGCAACGAAAATTAGAAAAGTATTTGGTGGGGGAATGCGGCAATCTGGTTTTTTAGCGGCAGCAGGTATTTATGCCCTGGATCATCATGTGGAAAGATTGGCAGAGGACCACCACCATGCAAAAGTGCTGGGACAGGTATTGGAAACGTTAAATTATGTAAAAGCAGTAATGCCTGTTGAAACTAATATTTTAATTTTTGAGGTGGCTGCTGAATTTAGTGCAGCGCATATTGTGGAATCTTTACGCAAAAAAGGCCTTTTATGCAACACCACTAGTCCGAAAACCATTAGATTTGTGACGCATTTGGATATTTCTTCAGAAATGATTGATCAGGCCATTGAAATCCTGATACATTTGCAGCCATCATAAACCTTTTCTTAATACATGAAAAAGATCTTAATAGCTAACAGAGGTGAAATTGCCTTGCGTATCATGCGCTCGGCCAAGGAAATGGGAATTAAAACAGTGGCGGTTTTTTCTGAAGCTGATCGTGAAGCATTGCATGTTCGTTATGCTGATGAAGCTATTTGCATAGGTCCGGCGCCATCCAGTCAGAGTTACCTTGTTGGCGAAAATATCATTGCCGCTTGTAAAAAAACAGGTGCAGAAGCTATTCATCCCGGATATGGTTTCTTGTCGGAGAATGCAGCCTTTGCTAAAATGGTTAAGGCCGCAGGCTTAATTTTAATTGGCCCAACACCTGAAGCAATGGAAATTATGGGTAATAAGTTATCTGCTAAGGCTGCGGCTTTAAAGTATAATATTCCAATGGTGCCGGGAACTGAGGAAGCCATTACAGATGTGGAAGAGGCTAAAGGCCGTGCTGTTGAAGTGGGTTTCCCCATTTTAATAAAGGCTGCTGCAGGTGGTGGAGGTAAAGGAATGCGTGTTGTTAATAGCGTAGCTGATTTTGAAGAACAGATGCAGCTTGCAGTAAGTGAAGCTACTTCTGCTTTTGGGGATGGGTCTGTTTTTATTGAAAGGTATGTTTCTTCACCAAGGCATATAGAAATCCAGGTATTAGGGGATACGCATGGAAACATTGTTCACCTTTTTGAAAGGGAGTGTTCTATACAGCGGCGCCACCAAAAAGTTATTGAAGAAGCTCCTTCTTGCGTGTTAACAGCAGCAATTAGAGAACAAATGGGTAAATGTGCTGTAGATGTTGCGCGTGCTGTTAATTATGTGGGTGCAGGAACGGTAGAGTTTATTTTAGATGAAAACCTGGATTTCTTTTTTTTGGAAATGAATACTCGTCTGCAAGTGGAGCACCCGGTTACCGAGTTCATTACTGGGTTAGATCTTGTTAAAGAGCAAATTAAAATTGCCAGGGGCGAGAAGTTATCTTTTAAACAAGAAGATCTTAAAATTAATGGCCATGCCATAGAATTGAGGGTTTATGCGGAAGATCCTTTAAATAATTTCTTGCCTGATATTGGAACGCTTCAAACCTACCGGACGCCAAAAGGTAATGGGGTTAGGGTTGATGATGGTTTTGAAGAAGGTATGGAGATTCCTATTTATTATGATCCGATGATTGCTAAATTGATTACCTTCGGTAAAGATCGTGAAGAGGCAATTGCCCGCATGGTTAGGGCTATAGAGGAATATGACATTACGGGCATACAAACCACCCTCGGCTTTGGTAAATTTGTAATGCAGCATGAAGTTTTTACCTCGGGTAAGTTTGATACTCACTTTGTAAGTGAATATTTCAATGCCGACAGCCTTAAAAGTAATGCTGAGGATGAAGCGTTTATTGCCGCCATTTCAGCCGTTGTGGCTTTAAAAAACAAATCAACAATCGCTAGTCAGCCACCAGTAATTGCAACTCAAAGCAATCAATGGAGAAAAAACAGAATACAATTATAAATATATGTTTACAGGTATTATAGAAACTTTAGGACAAGTAATAAAAAAGAAAACAGAGGGTACTAATGTTCATTTTACTATACAGTCTGCTATTAGCCACGAATTAAAAATAGATCAAAGTGTTGCCCATAATGGTGTTTGCCTAACAGTGGTTAATGTTAACAATGCTACTCATACCGTTACTGCAATACAGGAAACACTTGGGAAATCTAATTTAGATAACCTGGTTTTGGGTAGCCAAATCAATCTGGAACGCTGCATGCAAATGAATGGTCGTTTAGACGGACATATTGTGCAAGGTCATGTTGATCAAACTGCCGTTTGTATTAAAAGAGAGCAATTGGATGGTAGTTGGGAATACCGGTTCAAATACGATGCTACGGTAGGTAATGTAACTGTTGAAAAGGGTTCTGCCTGTGTAAATGGAATTAGTTTAACAATAGTTAATGCTGGTTTGAACGAGTTTTCGGTGTTTATTATCCCTTATACATTTACGCATACTAACCTTCATGAGGTAAATGTGGGAGATTCCGTAAACCTTGAGTTTGATATCATTGGGAAATATGTAGCCCGCCTGATGGTCAGGTAGGTTATCTTTTTAGATCTTCAATTTTGTTTTTGATAAAAATGGCTAGTTTTGGACTTTTATCTATCTCCTTGAAATTTTTTAAATATAAATTATAGTTAGCAATAGCGTTCTTTTTATCATTAAGCTTATTTTCATATACCAGTGCTATATTGTAGTAAAGACTACCGTTGTTTTCAAAAAGCAGCCCTCTTCTATAGGCGCTGATAGCATCTTCATTCTTATTGATGTTTTCAAAAGAATCGCCCAGTAAACCATAATAGGATGCTGTTTTTGCAGAAATCCCTTCTTTGATGGCATTGTTTAAATATAGGTTTGCATTTTTATAATCTTTTAATCCTCGGTAAGTCAAAGCAATATTATAAAATAGAGTTTCATTAGCTACGGATTTATCTTTGACCTTTAGAAAATAAGTCAGTGCGTTTCTATAATCAAGAACTGAAAAATAATTCTTAGCTAAGCTGCTCATTACAAAAATAGAACTGTCTCCATAGCTTAAAAGTTTTTGTCCAGTTTGAATGGCCTCATTGTATTTTTTAGCAGCTATGCTAATAGGGATTTTTGTTTTCAGCAATTGTCTGTTGGCAGAGTCAGCTTTTAAAGCTGGTTCTAATATTTCACTTGCCTGATTATAGAGGTTCATTTTAAAATAAATCTTGCATAGGTCAACAATAACAGTTGCTTCCTTAGGATTAAGCTCATTAGCTTTTTTAAAATACTTAACTCTTTCTGCTATAGTATTTTCTTTGCTTAGATTGGCCACTTGCTTGTAAGCATTAAAGTTGTTGCTGTCTAGCGCTATAATCTCCATATAAAAAGATTTTGCTTTTTGTTCATTACCTCTTTTTTCTTGAATGGTAGCCAGGTTAAACAATACAGGTAAGTTTAAAGGTTGCTGTGCATATAATTTAAGGTATATGTTTTCTGCCTCTGGCAACATACCGGCCATCAGGTTAGCATAACCAAGTTGAGAAAGTATTTTTACGTCTTGTGAATCTTCATTGTAAAACTGCTGCAAGTATTTTGCTGCGTCTTCATAATGTTGAGTTTGGTAATATTCCAATAGCAGACTATTGTCTGGTTCCACTATATGTTTATCATTTTCCTGGGCATGTACAGTGAATGGAGCAATGCCTATTATCAATAGTAAAAAGAGCTTTTTTATCGAATCCATACTTTGTTGTTAGCTGCTTATCTTAAACTAAATTATTAGTTATTATTGATTATTCCAAGAAAGATTGATTTTAGCCCAAATTATAAAAAGTAAAAACAACTTGGCCGGGTAATTGGTAGTATAGATTATAGTTTAAAAGTTGAATTTAAAAAACTAAGCATATGAATACTTTAAAGAAGTTTGAATTGATGGAAAAGATTGTTAGAGAATTAGATGATTTACAACATTCTCAACAAGCCATTATTCAAAAAATAGGTAAAATAGAGGTTGATAATATGGAGTTGGGTGATAAAAGACTAGAAAAAGATTTGCCAGATATGCACCAACGTGTATCAGATAATTTAGATACCATTGTAAGTATTTTACAATATTTTGCAGATAAGACGCAAAACTTTGGTGATAAAAATAATGTTGATTCCCTTAAAGATCAACAAACTATAAATAACGCAGCTCAATAAAATATATCCTGAGATTGGATCAAAATAAGTTTATTTTTACAATTATAAATCATTCCTATTTTAATGTTTATTAATCTAAATTTTATGAAAAAAATATTTTTATCTGCATTTCTGATGTTATTGAGCGGAGTAGCATTCAGTCAGTTGATGCCAAGTGTTCAATTTGGTGTAAAAGGGGGGGCTAACCTCTCAAAATTAACGACTGATAATACATTTAGCAGTGATAACCGCGCTGGTTATTATGTCGGTGTATGGACACGTTTTGGTGCGGCAGGCATTCATTTACAACCTGAATTATACTTGTCTGGTAAAAATGCAAAGATTGTTCAGAATGATATTGAGAATAATATTAGGTTTACAAGTCTGGATGTTCCGGTTTTAATTGGAACAAAAATTGGTGCAGCAGGAATAGGATTGCGCTTAAATACGGGACCTGTATTTTCTTTTGTTCTTGATGATGAGCAGAAATTTGGTGATGCTGTTGGAAATGTTTCAAGGCTTGACTTTAAAGGACAAAATATTGCATGGCAATTTGGTGCCGGATTAGATTTTGGTCAATTAGGCCTGGACTTAAGGTATGAAAAAGGATTGTCTAAGGTTAATAACAATCCGGATACAAAGTTGAATCTATTTACTTTAGGATTGGCATTGAAATTGTTCTAGAAACATTAGTTTTTAACAAATTATATAAAAGGGTAAACATTCACTGTTTACCCTTTTTTTTGTGCTAGAATTTAAATGGAAACAGCTTACCCAATCAAATCACCGTGTATGAAATGCATGTTTAGGAAAGAATTAGTTTATAAGCATATTAATTCACTTCTTTAATCACATAAGTGAATGCACCTTTTATAGGACGTATTGGTGTTTGATGTGCATCACTTAGTATTTTTACAAAACAAGCACCAAAGTAAAAAATAAAAGAAGAGTAGAACACAAATAACATGATCAGTACAATTGATCCGGAGGCACCATAAATGTTTCCAATGTTACTGAGTGGAAGCATAATTCTAAGTATGTATTTCCCCAAGGTAAATAATATACCTGTTAGTATACCTCCAAGGATGGCATTTCTCCAGGTAGGTCTTCCGTTTGTTAAAAACCTGAACAAAACTGTGAACCAAATTGTAACTATAGAAATAAATAATACCTGATTTAATACCGTTAGAAAAAATTTACCAAATAAAGGAGCTGTTGGGTTGATGTAAGAACCTATTATTGCTTGAATGCTATCTGTCATTAAGCCCACAAAAAATAAAATACCTGCAAGTACAATCACAACTAAGGCCCGGCCTCTCAATTTTAATTTAAAAAAGAAGGTGGCATGTTCTTTAATTCCAATAGACCAGATCTGATCCATTGAACTTTTGATAACACTAAAAAGTGTGGTCCCTACAAATAGAAAAAACACAAAACTAATTAGTGTTGCGTACCAGTGTTGATCAAGCCCCCTAATATTTGTTAATGTTTCTCTAACCTGTGTTGTAGTAGGGTCATCAAATAAACCTGATAACCTTTCAAAAAGACGATTTGCAAAAACTTTCCTATCCATAAAAGAACCAAAAATCCTGATTAATATCAATAGAATAGGAGGTAATGCGAAATTGGCGAAAAAAGCGGTGGCACCGGCTAAACGTAAAGGGTCATTCTTTTGGAACAACTTAAATGCCAGGTTAAAATGTACAATAAATCGCTTTGCTTCAAGTAATAAATTTTCAAACATCCCTTATGTTGACTTTTTAAAGACCGAAAATAGTTATTATTTGCGAGATAAGGAGTATATGCTTTATTCATTACAGCAAAGCGGTAATAAAACAAAGGACTATAAATTTCCCCTTAATTCTTGTTCTCTTTCCAGCGATTCAAATAGTGCTTTGAAATTTCCTGCTCCAAAAGATTGCGCCCCTTTTCTTTGTATGATTTCAAAAAATAAAGTTGGACGGTCTTCCACAGGTTTGGTGAAAATCTGCAATAGATAGCCCTCTTCGTCACAATCAACAAGGATTCCCAAAGCTTTTATTTTTTCAGTTTCTTCATCAATATGTCCTACACGATCAGGCATCATGTTATAATAAGCTTCTGGCGGTGGACTTAAAAATTCTACTCCCCGGGATTTTAGTTCTGTTACCGCTTTTATAATATCGCTGGTTGCCAAAGCCACATGTTGCACTCCTTCACCTTCATAAAACTCTAAATACTCTTCAATCTGCGATTTCTTTTTTCCTTCTGCAGGTTCATTGATTGGGAATTTAGAAAAACCATTGCCATTACTCATTACCTTACTCATCAATGCAGAATATTCTGTATTGATCTGTTTGTCGTCAAAACTTAGGATATTCACAAACCCCATTACCTCTTCATACCATTTCACCGTTTCGTTCATACGGTTCCATCCTACGTTCCCTACACAATGGTCGATATACATTAAGCCAGTGTCGGAAGGATTATAATCACTTTTCCATTCTTTATATCCTGGTAAAAACACACCGTTGTAGTTTTTTCGTTCCACAAATAGGTGAACGGTTTCTCCGTAAGTGTAAATGCCTGATAGACGAACTTCACCAAACTCATCTGTCTGCGTAACGGGTTCCATATAAGGTTTAGCGCCACGTTTTGTAGTTTCCTCAAAAGCACTATAGGCATCATCAACCCATAAAGCCAATACTTTTATACCGTCGCCATGTAATTTAACGTGTTCAGCAATTTCATTGTCTGATTTTAAGGCGGTAGTCAATATCAACCGTATCTTACCTTGCTTTAATACATAGGAAGCCTTTTCGCGCACCCCGGTTTCTGGGCCAGCATAAGCTAATGACTGAAAGCCAAAAGCCGTTTTATAATAATGTGCCGCTTGTTTTGCGTTACCCACATAAAATTCAATAAAATCAGTACCGTTAATTGGCAGAAAATCCTGCGCCATGGAGATCTTTTCTGCGAATGTTTGTGTTGACATTGTTTTTTTATTTAATAATGGAGTTAGTTAGTTTATGCTCAGTTTTTATTCAATATTGACCTGCCAGCTTTTATGATAGTTTTCATCCTCAATGGATAAGGCCTCTTCGGTTAGCATCAATGGACGGAAAGGATCAATCATGACTGCAAGTTCATCGGTCATTTCTTTTCCAATTGATTTTTCCACAGTACCCGGGTGTGGGCCATGGGGAATGCCTCCCGGATGCAAAGTAATTTGTCCTTTTTCTACACTTTTCCGGCTCATAAAATCCCCAGCTACGTAATAAAGTACTTCATCACTATCTACATTACTATGGTTATAAGGTGCTGGAATAGCTAAAGGGTGGTAATCATATTTCCGTGGTACAAATGAGCAGATCACAAAATTATGTCCTTCAAAAGTCTGGTGTACAGGTGGAGGTTGATGTAAACGTCCGGTAATGGGTTCAAAATCATGAATTGAAAATGCCCATGGATAGTGAAAGCCATCCCAGCCCACAAAATCAAAAGGATGGGTGGCATAGGTATAAGGATAAATGATGTCTTGTTTTTTTATCAAAACCTTGAAATCACCATATTCATCAATGGTTTCCAGGGCTGTGGGGCGCTTAATATCTCGTTCACAATAGGGAGAATGTTCCATCAATTGGCCATATTCATTGCGGTAGCGTTTTGGACTCCTGATGGGGCTAAAGCTTTCCACAATAAACAGGCGGTTGTTTTTGTCATTAAATTCCAATTGGTAAATTGTGCCCCTAGGCACAATTAAATAATCGCCATATTCAAACTTGATTTTTCCATACCCTGTTTTTAAGGTGCCACTGCCTTCATGAATAAAAATAACCTCATCAGCCTGGCTGTTTTTGTAGAAATAAGTTGTCATTGACTTTCGTGGAGCTGCCAGTGAAATATGCAGATCACTGTTAACTAGTACTGCTTTTCTGCTTTGCAGGTAGTCATCTTCAGGTTTTATGTTAAAACCAATTAAACTGGTGTGGCGCAAATGTTTTTCTCTAGCTATTTTAGGAGCAACCGAATAGGGTTCGCCAAAAGATTTAACCATGGTTGGAGGGTGGCAATGATAAACCAGGGAGTAGAGACTGGAGAAACCTTCGGTAGAGACCAGTTCTTCTGCATAAAGTTTTCCATCAGGTTTACGGAAAACGGTATGACGTTTTGGAGGAATTGATCCTAATGTATGGTATATTGGCATAGCGTTAGGTATTTGGTTAACTTATAGTAATTAGGTAACGATAAAAGCGTGAAAACGTTTTTATTAACTTGCGTTGGGAAACGGCTTAAAAGGAATATTGCGCAAAAATGATTTTCGAAAGCATAGCATATCTAAAAGCTTCCAGTATTTGACTGGAGAGTTGTTTCTGATAGGTTATAGGTTTTCTTGTCATACTTTGTTATATGCAAGTAACGAATTTATCTTCATCCTAACAAGTAAAATATTTCAGTTTAAGATGTTGTTTTTTTTTAACCTGGTTTGGGTTAGTTTTTTCTAGCTTTTATTATATAAACCTTATTATTGTATGAAGAGCAGGGTCAAAAACTGATACTTGCATGCACTTAAAAAAATTAAAATTATGAAATTAGTATCTTATAAGACGGAAGAAACAGAGCACCTAGGTGTTTTCGTAAATGGGCATATTTATAATTTAAATTCTTGCGACAAACAATTGCCAGATGATATGAATGCATTTTTGAAAGGTGGCGATGTATTGATGGAAAGGGCAAAGAAAATTGATGCCCAGATTAAATCAAGAGTAATTGAGCCTAAAATGGAAGTTTTTTTTGAACTTCTCGCCCCGGTGCCTCACCCATCTTCATGTCGCGATGGCTATGCTTTCCGACAGCATGTCGCTGCAGCTCGTCGCAACCGCAAGGTAGACATGATTCCAGAATTTGATCAATTTCCGATATTTTATTTTACTAACCACAATGCTATTCAAGGCCCCGGAGAAATTGTGTGTATGCCAGATCACTTTCAGAAACTTGATTTTGAGCTTGAAATAGCTGCGGTAATCGGTAAAAAAGGACGCAACTTTACTGTGGCCGAAGCTGATGATTACATTGCAGGTTTCATGATCATGAACGACATAAGTGCACGTACTTTACAGATGGAAGAAATGGTGCTCAATTTAGGGCCAGCTAAGGGAAAAGATTTCTCAACTACAATTGGCCCCTGGTTGGTTACTCCTGATGAATTAGCCCAATATAAAACTACTGCAAAACCTGGACATAACGGTAATGCCTATAATTTAAAAATGACCTGTACAGTGAATGGTGTAGAAGTTTCTACAGGTAACGTAGCTGATATGGATTGGACTTTCGCAGAAATTATTGAGCGTTGTGCTTATGGGGTGGATGTTTTACCCGGTGATGTAATTGGTTCAGGTACTGTTGGAACAGGTTGTTTCTTAGAATTAAACGGTACAGGATTACTTAATGATCCAAATTATAAACCGCAATGGTTAAAGGATGGTGATGAAGTAGAAATGGAAATTACGGGCCTGGGTAACTTAATTAACATCATTACGAAAGCAGAATCTGATTTTTCTATATTGGCAATCAAAAAATAATGCTGACTTTAAAAACTTCTGATCTTAGTCCGGCGCAATTGCAAAACTACCTGCAGTACGCTATTGCGCCGCGACCAATTTGTTTCGCCAGCACTATAGATAAAGGGGGCAATATAAATTTAAGTCCTTTTAGTTTTTTTAACATGTTCAGCACCAATCCACCACTGGTCATATTTTCACCAGCACGGCGTGTGCGCGATAATACCACAAAACATTCCCTTGAGAATGTTTTGGCAGTCAAAGAGTGTGTCATCAATATCGTGAACTATGCTATGGTGCAACAGTGCAGTCTGGCTAGTACAGAATACGCCAAAGGGGTCAACGAATTTGAAAAATCTGGGTTTACCATGCTGGCCTCCAAATTGGTTAAACCACCCCGGGTAGCCGAGGCACCAGTGCAAATGGAATGTATTGTGAAAGAAGTAATCCATTTGGGTGAGCATCCTGGAGCGGGAAACCTGGTACTTGCAGAAATTAAGCTGATACACATCAAAGAAGAGATTCTCGATGAAACTGGAAAAATAGATCAGGCAAAAATAGATTTGGTAGCACGTTTAGGCGGCGACTGGTACTGCCGCGTCACAGCAGAAAACCTTTTCAAAGTAGCTAAACCCTTAACCACATTAGGGATAGGAGTAGATGCATTGCCTCAGGGTGTAAGGAATTCTTTTGTACTTACAGGAAATGACCTTGGGATGCTGGGCAATATAGAACATTTACCAGATCCAGAAGAGATAGAAGAGATCCGCAATGATGCTGAAGTTAAAGAAGTATTAGATGCCACAATCGGCGATGCCAATAACCGACAGCGCGAATTACATGAACTTGCAAAGCAGTTCTTGCAGCAGGGCAAAGTAGCCGAAGCCCTAAAAGTTGTATTATTGGAAAGCTAAATGATACTCACCGCTTTCATGAAGCTGCTTTTGTAATAGCAATTCATTTCAGTTTACCTGCCCTGTGGAACGTATTTTAGGATTAAGAAGCCCGAGCAATTAAAACCCTTTTCCAGGTTGCTGGAAGCATAGCGGTAGGGGATGCCGATCAGCGTTTTAGCAAACTTGATCAGTGCAATACCGGGTTGCTGTGCTGGTAATTCAAGCGCCGGCTTTTGTATTGTGCCCTGAAATTTCAGCGGAATATTACTCTGTGATTTTCCTGGTAAAGCGAATAAGAACACTAAAAAAAAAGTAAGATTTTTTTTCATACAGGGCTAAAGATATAAAAAAACAACCTGATTTTTCTAAGGGGTGGTTACTGCTACAGGCAGTACCTTACCGTTGAAAAATTGATGGCCAGTCCGGGCAAAATCAGCGATATATTTTCCCATCTCAAATGCCATTACCGGCGATTGGTATCCTGGGAAAGCCTTTTCCAGCATTTCTGTTTGTGCTGAACCCAAAGCAAGGCAGTTTACTTTAATCCCTTTATCGGCAAGTTCAAAAGCAAGGCACTCCGTTAAAGCGTGTAATGCGGCTTTACTTGAAGAATAAGCAGCTAAACCAGGGAATTTTACACTACCCTGAAAACCACCCATGCTACCAATATTTAGAATATGTGCCCCACGGTGCATTAGGGGCAATACATTTTGTATCATATTTACGTGGCCCACTACATTAGTTTGCAAAATATCAACAAAATCCTGCGCAGTGGTGTCCATAAAAGCTTTGTTAATTAATACCCCGGCATTATTGATTAAGATATCTACACGGCCTAATTGGGTTTCTAAAAATGGTGTTAAGGCAGCATAATCATCGTTGACAATGTCAAACTCAACAGGCAATAAGGTGCAATCCGGATTAATACCTTTGGCAATTTCTAAAAGTTTTCTAAGTTTATCAGCAGAGCGGGCAATGCAAACAATTTTATTTCCTGTTGTTAAAGCAAATTCTAAAGCGGCTTCAAAGCCTACGCCACTACTGGCACCGGTAAGTATAATATTCATTTATATGGTCTCTTATTATTCTGTAATTAATTGATTAACTGGGTTTTCAATGACGTATAATCCATCTGTGATTAACTTTTTGAGTTCAGGTACATGTTCTGATTTGTACAATAAATAAGCGCGGAGCTGCATTTCTAAATCTGGAAACAATTTTCTATGGTAAGTAATTTCTAGGATTTCCAATGCAGAGAGCCAATCGGTTGGATGGTCTTTTTTAAGGAATTCAAACAGTGCAGGTAGCTCTTCTTCCATGCTTTCCTGCTCCCTGATTGCACGTACTTTTGCATAGATTTCATGGAGCTCTTCCATTGCATTGCTATAAATAATTTTTTGTGTTTGCTTAGGGCTGATATAAGTAATTTCTTCAAAGGCGTCTTTATCTGCAGCACCATTAAAAACGGAGACAATTTTTTCTCCAATGGCCATGTCATAGGTGCCCCATTCAGGTTGGAACAATACATTTCCAGCGCTTTCCTTCATTGTAGCTTCTTCCAAAACAATTAAAATGTTTTTACCTTCTCGTTGCAATATGGATGTTACAAGTCCTTGCACGTGGATTCCGCTTTCAAAAGTAAAATCGGCCTTTTCATCAACAGCTATACCTAAAGCTTTTAATTCTTCGATACTAAGATTTTCCAATGGCATATCCATACCTTTTAATTTGCCAACTGGCGAGGAAAAGCCATCCTTATGATAAAATTTACTATGGCCTTCCAGTTGTTTATTGGCAAATGCCAAAGCTGTACCACTCTTAGTTTTTATGAAATTCAAGTCACCTGGAGTAGCCACAATCATATTTGTATATAATCCTGAAACCTGTAAGCCAGAGCTATAAACAGCCGTTGCAACATTTTTACAGGCAATGGCTTTTTTTATACTTTCAGCACCACCACGTCTAAAGGCCATGGTGTCTGCAAATTGTTCCAATACATCAATTAAGTTTTGGAAAGTTTCGGTCACAAAAAGATAGGGTTGCGGTTTAGTGATATCATAATTATAATTAATGGTGTCAATGGTGTAAGGAATTTTCTTAACCTCCTGATTCCTGCAGCTGGCACTTTCACCAATAGAAGACAGCAATCCTGCGCCATATATTTTTGGATCTTCAAGGCTGCCAATTAATCCATATTCCACAGTCCACCAATGTAAACGGCTTAATAAAGCCATCTCTGAGGGCTCACCGAGATTATCCGCAAGTTTACGTAACAGGATTTCGGTCTTTTCAATTTCTACCTCGTTCACCGCCACAGCCTCTTTTAAAATGGATAGGTTTCGAATGGCTTCATACAGTTCAAAATCTTGAGCAGAAAACATTGCTTTTGCACCAATAGTACCAATATAGCTGAGGTAGTTGTTGTAATCTGGATCAGCAATTATAGGTGCATGCCCTGCTGATTCATGAATAATGTCTGGCGCTGGGGTATATTCAATATGGTTAATTTGTCTGATATCTGCAGCAATCACCAATACCCTGTAGGCCTGGTATTCCATGAACGCCGCAGGAGGGATAAAACCATCCACAGTAACGGCACCCCAACCCAATTTACCTAGGTTATCATTCATGGTTTGCAGATCAGGAATATGCTCAATACTTAAGCCGGCACTTTGTAAACCCTTAATGTAAGGATAATAGGCTACCTGCTTTAAATAACTGTAATTCTGTCTCATTACATATCGCCAAACAGCCTGGTCGACAGGTGTATATTTTTCATAATGTTGGTCTACAATAAACTGTCTTAAATGTCTAGGCAGTTTTGCAACCTGAGAATTGTTAAAGTCATTAAAATTGTTCATTATTTCACTTTTTTATATCCTGAAATTAGACCTGATTATGTAAAGTTAAACAAATAATTTTTAGTGCAAATGCAATAGTATTGCTTTTATGACTTTAAATAGGGGGTTTTAAGGGTCGAATAAAATTAATATTCCTTAATATAAATTATTTTCTTTTGTAAAATAATTTATATACTTTGGTTACTCAGAATATTGATAATAATTTCTATTAAACAACCACGAATAAAACTGATTAACCATGAAAACAATTCTATTAAAAATTGCCACCTTGAGGATGAAAAGAGGGCTTGGAAGGGGTAACCTGGCCAGCATCATCAATGTTAACACGAACACTTATACCAAAATGGAGAAAGGTGCTTATGTATTAAGTATGCCACGCTTGCAAGAAATTGCAGATGCGTTAAAGGTAGAATGTGATGCCTTATTAGATAATGATGATCCAGAAGCAATATATTTGGAGGAGCGTTATAGTAAAGCCCAAGAGAAACTTCGTCAATGCCATCAATTAATTATTTCAGAACAAAGTAAATTAATAGACCTTCATGAAAAGCTTAAGTAATACCAGCGAATTAGCAGAATCTCTGCAATTGATTAGAGAAAGTCACTCTTATGATAGAATCACAGTGGCCAATATGTTAGGTATAAACCTAAAAGAATACATTAAAATAGAAAATGGCAACCGTGTGCTCAATTTAGAGCATTTATGTATGCTGGCAAATATTTATAAAGTTCGTAAAAGCGTTGTGCTGGATTATGGAAATCCTAACCACCAGGAAACCAATGAGGCTATTGAGGCTACATTGCAAGAACTGGAAATATCCAGCAATTGGCTAATAGAAATTCAAGAGAAAATAGCACTGTTACAAATGAAACTTAACAAAAAGATATCTGCCTAAATTTTTACTTTAAAGGAGAAGTGTTTTTGTGAAAAATAACTAAACAAGGCGAGAATTGCAGTTGTAATAATTTTAGCTATAGTAGGATAAAAATTGAATGCCTCAATAAGTACTTTTAGAAAAGCATAATTTAATAAGATATTGGTAAGCACTACAGAGCCATAACGGAACAATTGTATCCTGCCTTTTAAATTGGATTGTGTAAAGACAAGGTATTTATTGAGGATAAAGCCAATAAGGAATGTTATGAAAGACTCGATGCCTAATGCTGCAATTGGTGCGGTGATGAGTAAAGATCCTACATGTACATCATTTTGCTCTAAAATGAGGTTGTAGGCTATGAAATACACCACTATACCAGTTGCTGCAGTAGTACCACCAGAAGCAATATACCTGAAAGTGTGCAGGGATAATAAAGTTGAAAATGGGGGGTAAAAAAAATCTATAAGCTTTAATAGGGCTTTGCGCATGGTTAAACTTTGGGCGAAGTTAATTTTTTAGATTTGGAATGCCAACAAAATCTATCGTCGCTGAGTATTTATACGCTGGATGGGGTTGAATGCTTACCCCAACAATATTTAAGCCTTTAGTATTGAGTATGTTTTTTCGGTGCCCAAGGTCAGGCACTCCTTTGTCTAATAAAAGCATACATACATTAGCTAATCCTTGTGAAAAACCAAAGGCAAGGTTTTCAGCCATAGCCCTGTTGGGATAATATTTTTCCATCCTATCTTGCGGACTACGGCCATCATAAGATTTGTGACCTGCCGTATTTCTTTTGTTCATCTCTTTTCCATGTTGCAAAGCAACATAAGTCAAAGTTTCATCTGGGTAGAAAAGAATTAAGTTCTTTACCTTTTTAAGGTCTACTTCTAATCCCCTATAATAACGATCGTAAACATTAATTTTCAGCTCATTGTAATTACTGTATTGTTTCATGCGCTGGTTATGGTCTTTTACAAAAGCTTTAAAATAGGTGTTGAAAAACTTTACCCCATCCATGCGAATCAGGTTCATGTAAAATATAATCTGCTGCTCCTCTAAGCTTAAATAGTCGGTGTTTTTTGCCGTATTGGCTAAGTCAAGCTCCCTGTTGCTCCACTTTTCATTTTCTGAAATGTAAGTTTTCTTTGTCGCTGCAGCACCTTGTTTGGGCACAAAAAACAAAGCAGAGAATAAAAGTAGAACGAAGATCGATCTCATATTATCTTAAACGTTTGATTAGGCTTTTTAGCATCAAGGTGTATTATCTTGAGTTATTATTTTCATCAATATTATGTTTAACATTGGCTTTGCTGTTAATGTTTTGCAAGGAATATCTTGAATTTTGAAAAGTCTGAAGTGTGGTTACCAAAAGCTTCTAATGCCCTCAAAAAGTGCACACACTATTTGAGGGCATTATATTTTATCCAATTTTTTTTTACTTTAATAAATTTTTCCAGCTTACTTTACTAGAAATCAAGAAATCAAGTTCCTTAATTTCCACACGTTGCTGCTCCATGGTATCGCGGTGGCGGATAGTAACCGTATCATCTTCTAACGTTTGGTGGTCAATAGTGATACAGAATGGTGTACCTATGGCATCATGTCTGCGGTAGCGTTTGCCGATAGAATCTTTTTCTTCGTAGGTGATATTGAAATCATATTTCAACGCTTCCATAATTTCTTTAGCCTTATCTGGCAAACCATCTTTTTTAGTTAACGGTAAAATTGCCGCTTTATAGGGTGCAAGGGCAGGGTGTAGGCGTAACACTATTCTGCTATCTTTTTTATCACCTTCGCTTAAATCCTGTTCCTCATAAGCATTAATCATGGTTAATAAGAACATGCGGTCTAAGCCGATGGAAGTTTCAATCACGTAAGGCACGTAATTTCCAAAAGGCTTACCCTCTTCATTTAAGTCGTTATCGAAATACTGCATTTTTTTACCAGAAAATTCCTGGTGCTGCGTTAAATCGAAATCTGTACGGCTATGAATACCTTCCACTTCTTTAAAGCCAAAAGGGAATTCAAATTCAATATCTGTTGCAGCATTGGCGTAATGGGCAAGTTTAACATGGTCATGAAAACGATATTTATCAGCCGAAGTACCCAAGGCCATGTGCCATTTTAGACGTGCTTCCTTCCAATAGGCAAACCATTTCTGGTCTTCACCCGGGCGCACAAAGAATTGCATTTCCATTTGTTCAAACTCGCGCATGCGCATGATAAATTGGCGGGCAATTACTTCATTTCTAAAGGCTTTACCAATTTGAGCAATTCCAAAAGGGATTTTCATTCTTCCCGATTTTTGGACATTTAAGAAGTTCACAAAAATACCCTGTGCAGTTTCCGGACGAAGGTAAACTTCATCAGAACCCTCTGCCATAGCACCAAATTGTGTGCTGAACATCAGGTTAAACTGGCGCACATCGGTCCAGTTTTTAGTGCCACTCACCGGACAAACAATGTCATGTTCTTCGATGAGCGCTTTTAAGCGGTGCAGGTCTTCAGCTTTTAAAGCATTGTCCATGTCGGTCTGTAATTGTGCCGCTTTATCTGTTTTACCGTCTTTCTCGTAACGGGTAATTTTATCTTCAATGATCTGGTCGGCACGGTAGCGTTTTTTAGAATCCTTGTTATCAATCATAGGATCATTAAAACCATCTATATGTCCGCTCGCTTTCCATACTTTAGGATGCATAAAAATTGCAGAATCAATACCTACAATATTTTCATGCATTTGTACCATGGCCTTCCACCAGTATGTTTTAATGTTGTTTTTTAATTCTGCACCCAATTGCCCATAATCGTATACGGCACTTAGTCCATCATAAATTTCGCTGCTTTGAAATACAAAACCATATTCTTTAGCATGGGATATTACATTTTTGAATTGTTCGTCGCTGTTATTTTTGGCCATAGTATTGCAAAGATAGCAAGTTGAGCATAATTTTATTGTTATTTTTGGCCATGAAACGATTCAATTTACTTTTGCTGCTGCTGTTGCTTTTTTCTATGGCTGGCAGCGCACAAAAAAAACACCATTTATCTTTCAGGAATACCGCTGAGTTGCGGGAGTTTTTAGATGCCAAAAAAACCGTTTACCCCTTGCTAAGTGCCCATAGGGGAGGGCCGATGCCGGGTTTTCCAGAAAACTGTATAGCGACCTTTGAAAATGCCACCCGGTACCAGCCTGTGGTTATAGAATTTGATGTTGCATTAAGTAAAGATTCGGTATTAGTGATTATGCACGATAATAAACTGGATCGCACCACTACTGGAACTGGGTTGATAGAACAATATACCTACCAGAAATTACAATCCTTTAGCTTAAAAGACGAACAGGGCGAGGTAACCAAATATAAAATTCCGACGCTAACAGAAGTTTTGCGCTGGGGGAAAAATAAAGTGCTTTTTACAATAGACATCAAAAGAGGAGTTCCCTACGAAAAAATTATTAAGGCTATACGCCAAACCCATTCAGAGAGTAATTCTATTGTTATTACTTATAACTCGGGGCAAGCAGCAGCGTTTCATAAATTAGCGCCCGACCTCATGATTTCTGCTTCGATAAAAGGAAAAGAAGACCTGGATCGTTTAAATAAAATGGGGGTGCCCAATAACCGAATTGTTGCTTTTGTAGGTGTTTCGGCTCCGGATAAAGCTGTTTATAGTTACTTAAACAGCAAAGGGATTGCCTGCATATTAGGCACTATGGGTAACTTAGACAAAAGTGCTGCAGCTAATCCTGGCCGTAAAGTTTTTTACCATTTAGTAGCAGATGGTGCTGCATTTTTATCAACCGATGACTTAATTGGTGCTGGTAAGGAACTCGACCAATACCGGGCAGACCGGCGGTTAAAAAGTAAATTTTTGCATACTAGCAATTGATTGGCAAAATTTTTGATAAGGTAATAAACAAGGTGAGTTTATTGCCTTATTTTAAAAGAGCGAATATGAAAAAAATACTTTTACTTACAGCAATTACAGGCTTTTTAGCCTTTTCGGGCCTTACCGCTCAAGCACAAAAAGATCCGGCAATGAACGGTCAGAAATTAGGTGTGGGTGTAGAATTCGGTTTGCCAGTTGGTAACTTTGGCGACGTATATAATTTAGGTGTCGGTGGTTCATTGGTTTACCAGGTGCCAGTAGCTACTAATTTAAACTTTACCGCAAGTGCAGGTTACATCAGTTTTAAAAGTAAGGAAATTTTAGGATTTACTAATAGTTTTGGAACTATTCCGGTTAAAGCTGGTATCAGGTATTTCTTTGCCGAGAACTTTTATGGTGGTGGAGAATTAGGTGCCGCATTTTCTACTGAAGATGGTGGTAAAACTGCTTTCGCTTATGCACCAGGTATTGGTGTCGAATTTCCAGTAGCCGACAAAGCAGCTATTGATTTGGGTGTACGCTATGAAGGATGGTCTAAAAATAGTAACACCCGTTCATTTGTTGGTATTAGAGCAGCATTCAACTTTGGGTTGTAAAAAATAGTCTCGTGAAAACGATTAAGGGGCATCCGGAAATTCTGGATGCCTTTTTTTTATTTTTGCCCCATCGCCATTTTGATTTTGCATTAAATAGCTAACAACTGTATAATACCCGGCTAATAGCCACAGTAATTAAGCGTAGAAAAAACAATTTTATAGCAATGTTTACCCAATCATTTATTGCGTTATCATTGTGTTACCATTGCGTTATGATTGCGTTAACCCTAAATTTTCCATTAGCGGAGGTTAATTTTATCGGTTCTGAAAGAGCGAAAAGCAACAATGCATGTTATTTTTTCAACATTATGCCAGTAAACCTACGGATGCAAGGTTATTTTTATATTTTTGAGAATTGACAAGATATTATGAGATTTATAGTTTCCACTTCTACACTTTTAAAACATTTACAAACGGTAAATGGTGCTTCAAGCAGCAGTACTGTTTTGCCGATATTGGAAAATTTTCTTTTTGAGATTAAAGAAGGCAACCTCACCATTTCTGCCACAGATCTGCAGACCAGCATGACAACCTCTTTGCCTGTAGAGTCTAAAGAGGATGGTAAAGTTGCTGTGCCGGCAAAAATCTTATTGGATACTTTAAAAACACTTCCAGATCAACCGATATCTTTCAATATAGACGACAATACCTTCTCTATTGAAATTAGTGCTGGTGAAGGGAAATATAAATTGAGTGGTGAAAATGGGGACGATTTCCCTAAAATACCTGTAGTAGAAAATGCTTCTTCGGTAAACCTTCCTGCATCCGTGTTGAGCGAAGCCATCACCAAAACCATATTTGCGGTGAGTAGCGATGAGTTGCGTCCGGCTATGACGGGTGTATATTGCCAGCTTTCTGATCAGCACATTACTTTCGTTGCTACAGATGCTCATAAATTGGTCAGATACCGACGCACAGATAGCAAAGCAGATAAAACTGCTTCTTTTATTCTGCCTAAAAAAGCATTGACTTTATTGAAAGCGGCATTGCCTACCGGAGATATCAATGTCTCTGTAGATTATAATGCTACGAGTGCTTTCTTTAAATTTGATAATATTAATTTGGTTTGTCGTTTAATTGACGAACGTTATCCAGATTATGAAGCGGTTATTCCAGCTAATAATCCTAATAAATTAGTGATCGACCGTGCCTTGTTTTTGAATACCTTAAGGCGGGTAGTTATTTTTGCTAATAAAACCACCCATCAGGTTCGCTTAAAAATTAATGGTAGTGAGTTAAATATCTCTTCAGAGGATTTAGATTTCGCAAATGAAGCTCATGAACGTCTAAGTTGTCAATATGAAGGAGAAGACCTTGAAATTGGCTTCAATGCAAGGTTCTTAATTGAGATGTTGACCAACCTGAGCGGTGAGGAAGTTACTTTAGAACTTTCTACACCAAACCGTGCCGGTTTATTGATTCCTCAAACCAATGATGAAAATGAAAACGTGCTTATGTTGGTGATGCCTGTTATGCTGAACAATTATAATTAATATGACATTTAACCGTTTAATGAAGTCATGGTAATTGCTATGATATTATTAATTTTGCTACTTAATTAAAAAAGCATTGGAATTTTTTTCGCAATTTATTGACTTTATCCTCCATATTGATAAGCATTTGGAGTTGATTATTCAGAATTATCAAACCTGGACCTATTTTATTCTTTTCCTAATCATTTTTGCGGAAACAGGTTTTGTGGTAACGCCATTTTTACCTGGTGATTCTCTTTTATTTGCCATGGGTACTTTAATTGCAGGTGGAAATACTGGTTTGAGTATTTGGATCATGCTCTTAATTTTAATTATTGCTGCTATACTAGGGAATAGCCTGAATTATAAGCTTGGCAGTATTTTAGGAATTCGGGTCTTTAGTGAGAAGAATAAAATCCTGAAGCTGGAGTATTACCACCAGTCGCATGAGTTTTTTGAGAAACATGGTGGTAAAGCTATTATTTTCAGTAGGTTTTTGCCTATTTTCAGAACCATAGCGCCTTTTGTAGCTGGTATCGCTAAAATGCCTTTCGGAAGGTTTACTTATTATAATGTTGCAGGTGGTTTTGCCTGGATAACGAGTTTATTATTAGCAGGTTATTTCATCGGACAAATACCGATTGTAAAAAACAATTTTGATATCGTTATTATCTTCATTGCTGTTGTAACCTTCCTCCCTGCAATATTTGCTGCGGTTAAATCAAAAATGAAGAAAAAGGAAGAAAAGGTAGTGTAGTTTTTCTCTTCATTTGTTCTATTTTAATGAATTCATTTCTTAAGCTTAATGAAGCTGTTTATTTAGAGCTTAGCGTTTAACTAAATCTTTACTTATGGAATTTTTATTTGGTGGTTTTATTGAATTTTTATTTACATGCATTCGTCGCAATTGCATGGAAATAAAAATAAGCAAAGTCATACCAATGTTGGAATTTAAATTATATTTTTAATCTTCATTTTATAATCGTAATATTGCAATACATGGGACTTACAAAATCTGAAATATTCACGGCTGAACAGAACCAGTTATCGCAGCTGTTAAAAGCGATGGCTCATCCTGCGCGTATTGCAATTCTGCAAAGAATTCTTATTTCAGACACCTGTATTTGTGGCGATCTTGTAACCGAATTGGGCCTTGCTCAGGCTACTATATCCCAGCATTTGAAAGAATTAAAAAGCGTAGGGATTATACAGGGAACAATTGAAGGCGTTAGCGTTTGCTATTGCATTAATCCTAAAACATGGAAGTTATTGGAAACACAAATAGGTGCTTTCCTAGCATCATATAAAGGTGCAGCAAACTGCTGTTGACCTTTTTTTATTAACATTAATCGTTAAATTGCAATAATATAATTACTATAAATAGCTCAATTATGAAACTATCAGAAATCAAAAACTATTTAGCTGACGCTGCAAGCGTTAATTTTCAATTGGAAAACGGTAATCTTGTGCCAGAGCACTTCCATGTAACAGAAGTAGGAATCATTACAAAGGATTTTATTGACTGTGGTGGCACCGTGCGTCATGAAAAAGTAGCTAACTTTCAGTTGTGGGATGCTAATGATTTTGAACACCGCCTTAAAGCAAGCAAATTGCTAAATATCATATCACTTTCAGAAAAGATACTAGGCATGGAAGATTTAGAGATTGAAGTGGAATATCAGGCAGAGACAATCGGTAAATATGATTTGGCTTATGACGGCAAAAGCTTCTTACTGATTTCCAAAAAGACTGCTTGCCTTGCAATGGATAAATGTGGTATTCCTGAGGAAAAACAAAAAATTCAATTGACAAATCTTGCTAATTCAGCAGCGGTATGCACGCCTGGGGGTGGCTGTTGTTAGCTCTATTACAAAGAGGGGGGTGAGCTTTTTGTGAGTACTAATTCAAGGCATTGATTTTTGATTGTATGTTTTTAATGATTTTTACCGCATGCTCCCTGGAGTTTTCGATAAACCAAAGATGCGTATCCATCCCTCCGCAAACTACCCCAGCCAGGTAAAGGCCTTTTTGATTGGTCTCCATGGTTGCGGGGTTATGTTCTGGAATCAACTTATTATCTGCAGAAAGATTTACACCGAATTTTTGAAGCAAATTAAAATCAGGGCGATAACCTGTAAGCGCTAATACAAAATTATTGGGTATGGTAATCAGTCCGTTTGAGGTATGTATATCAGCCTCTAACGGCCGAACCGCGCTAAGCGTTGAATTGAAATGTGCCGTAATACTGCCTTCTTTAATTCTATTAATAATATCTGGGCGCACCCAATACTTTACCCTGTCACTTATTTCTGCACCTCTAATAACCATTGTTACCTGGGCACCTTTTCTATAGGTTTCCAAAGCTGCATCTACAGATGAATTGCTGGCACCCACCACAATTACCTGCTGCATGGCATAATAGTGCGGGTCTTTATAATAGTGCATAACTTTTGGCAATGTTTCACCGGGGAAATTTATGGTATTTGGAAGGTCATAAAAACCCGTTGATACAATAACGTTATTCGCTTTGTAAAATCCTCTGGAAGTCCTGATTTCAAACACAACTTCTTTTTTAATCGACTCAACCGTTTCAAATAAATGGGTTGGCAGGTTAAATTTTAGAGCCACTCTGCGGTAATATTCTAATGCTTCAGCACGGGTAGGTTTTGGATTGTTGGACACAAAGGGCACTTCACCAATCTCTAGTTTCTCTGAAGTGGAAAAGAAGGTCATGTTTTGAGGATAATTGTATAGGGAGTTAACCAAACAGCCTTTTTCTACAATGACGCAAGACAAGCCCGCTTGCTGTGCTGCTATTGCGCAGGCTAAGCCTATAGGGCCCGCACCAATTATAAATACATCTATAACATCCATTAATGGCAAATTTAGTCAATTTGCAGCGAAAATAGCGCTAGGGTTCTCTGCCTATTATTTTTCCTTGGAGATATTTCTCATATTCTCTTTTCATTTCCTGCTTTTCGGCTACTGAAGGTTCAGCTTTTTTTAAGTTTTCTAATACCGGCTGACCAGCATCTACCCATGCAGAATACCAGTAAGCACCGGTCAATATAATGGCCGAGCGCATTTGTTTTTCTACCATTTTATTCATGGCTTCATGGTAAGCTTTAGAATAAGCTTCAGAATATTGTCTTTGTAACAGGTTGTTTCTTTTTGAAAAGCTGTATTTGAGGTGCCCTGGGAAACTGGTACGAAGCCTGGCCTCCAAAGTTAAAACTGAATCTACCAAAAGATGGGTATGGCTAATAATTTTCCAGGCTTCTTTTAAAGGATCCTCCAGGTAAGGTGCCTTCCCTACCACATAATTGTATTGCCCCGAGAATAATTCTGGTAGCCTGCTTTCCCAAAATGCATGTATGCCCAGCTGGTTGCTGAGTTGCCCATTATGATTGCTTGTGGTATGTAAGGGTACATGGGCATCGGCAATGTAATGGCCAATGGCAGCAGAATAAATTAAGATTTTAATAGAATCTCTTTGTTTAAAAGCATTTACAAGCTTGTAATAACTGCGTTGTATATGCCAGGGGAGAACACCGTTTTCCTGCAGCTTTTTTTGTCCGTATTTTTTCACGGCATCATCCCATTTCCGTGGAATGCTGTCGATGTCTTTTTCATAAAGCTCTACATCAAGGTAATGGCGTGCTGCTTCTGCAGTATCTGCGTAACGCCGTTTATCGGGATCTACGGCATGATTGCTTAAGTAAACAATATTGGATTTATAAAACTTTGCTGTGCCACTATGCATGGTGAAAACAGCCAGACGGTTAATTCGAATATGTGCAAAAAAGCCCCAGGAGCTTAAAGTTAACAGCAGGCTAAAAAGCAGTACGTAAATCAGGAAAACCTTCATTACATAAAGCTAGCTAAAGTTAAAGCTGTGCTGGTAATTTAATCTACACTTTTACCCTTCATGGCTTTTGATACCGCGAGGTCCATTAAGCGTTCTGCAAAAGGACGAGTAAACTCGTTCAGGTCATCTGCTTTTTTAAGAATCAAATCTTTGTCTCCATCTTGTAAAGCAGCTTTTAATGCCTCAATATGTACCAATGTAATTTTGGTTTCTTCTTCGTCTAATACCTGTCCATTTTTACTGATGAAACGTTCTACAGTATAAACCAATTGCTCACCTTCACTTTTGGCCTCAATAAGCATGCGTTGGGCTACATCGCTTTTAGCATAAGTAATGCTGTCAACCAACATTTTCTCTACCACATCATCAGTTAAGCCATAAGCAGGGGTAATCTCTATTTCCTGCTTAACACCCGAGCGTAATTCTACTGCTTGAACAGTTAATATACCATCAGCATTTAAAAGGAAATTGATATCTACTTTTGGAAAACCCGCAGGCATCGCTGGAATCCCTTTAAGATCAAACTCCGCAAGTTTCCGGTTTTCCTTTACCAGGTCACGTTCCCCCTGAAAAATGGAGATTTTCATGTTCACTTGTCCGTCGATAGAAGTAGTATATTGGCGGCCTGCTTTAGTAGGTATTTTTGCATTTCTTGGAATAATGACATCCATTAAGCCACCCATGGTTTCTATACCAAGGGATAATGGTGTAACATCCAATAAAAGGATGTCTGAACGGTTACCCGCCAGAATATCTGCTTGGATGGCCGCACCAAGGGCAACAACCTCATCGGGGTTGATTTGGTCATGTGGTTGGCGACCAAAAAAATCGGCTACTTGTTGTTTCACATAAGGTGTGCGGGTTGAACCACCAACTAATACCACTTCATCAATAGCTGTAGTTTTCAGTTTAGCATCTTTAAGCGCTTGCTTACAAGAATCAAGTGTTTCCTGCACTCTAACTTTTATCAGTTCCTGAAAAGTAATCCTGGTGATGCTGCACCATATATCACCCAACTTTTCGTTGTAAATGTTTTGTGTCGTCAGTGCAATTTTGGCTTCTTCTGCTTTTAAACGCAGTTGCTGCATTAAACCAGGGTTGGCTTGTAATTCGGCCTCTTTTAATTTGTTGCTTTCTATCCAGTAATGAACAATGGCACGGTCAAAATCATCTCCACCTAAAAAAGTATTGCCATTGGTAGCCAATACTTCGAAAATACCGTTCTGTATGGCTAATATAGATACATCAAATGTACCACCACCTAAATCGTAAACTGCAATGGTTTTATGTTCTGAAGGATCCAAACCTATACCATAAGCTAAACTTGCTGCGGTAGGTTCGTTAACGATCCTCAAAACATCTAAACCAGCAAGTTTTCCAGCATCACGTGTGGCCTGGCGCTGACTGTCGTTAAAATACGCAGGAACGGTAATTACTGCCCGGTTAACCGGTGTTTTTAAAGAATGCTCTGCCCTGCTTTTTAATTCTTTTAATATTTCTGCCGATAATTCAATGGGTGTATAAAAGCGGTTGCCTGCTTTAATTTTAACCAGTGATTCCTTATCGTCGTCTATCACCTTGTAGGAAAAAGTATCCTGATGTGCTGCCACATCATTATAGGAGCGGCCCAATAATCTTTTTACAGAAAAAATGGTGTTTTCAGGGTCTGTGGTTAAAAATTCTTTGGCTTCATTGCCAACAAGCGCATCTCCTTTTTCATTAAAGTGAACAATTGAGGGTACTAATATACCTCTGCCCATATCATTAATGACTTGTGGATTTTTCTCTGGATTAATATAGGCTACCAAACTGTTGGTGGTGCCTAAATCAATACCAACAATGATTTCTTCTTGTTGTAAAGAACCTGTTGCCAGGTTAATGGATATTTTTGCCATAGTCTCACAAATCTAGGAATGTTTTAAGGGATTTTTGTTTTAAGGCTGTAATGTTTTTCTCTTATTTCTTTTTCATGGACATTGTAGACCCATAAAACAATGTCCTGATAGCTGTCTACACCTTTATACTGGTTATTGATTTTTAAAAAACCATCTAAGGTAGCACTCATGTAGCCAAACATTTCGTTATTGTATTTTTGCCAAAATGCCATACCGTTTTTGTACTCTTGTAGCGTAGCCAGATTGATGCTTTTATACAGGGCTTCATAATGTTGAGGGGCGATAAGCCTGACTTCAAAAAGTACATTTCTTAAAATGGCGTAATAGCCTGAATATTGGAAATTGAGGTCTGTGCTATTCGTAGCTACCAGGTAAGCGATCAGATTGGCTTCATCTTCTCGGGCTACAGCAATTTGATGTGCAATTTCATGACAAGTTATAAAGGGTAAGTCTTCTTGTGGTAAGCGCATGTTGACGTTGGCTTCGCCTGATAAAGGATTGTAATAGCCTTCTAAGCCAATTTTGGTGATGAGCCAACTGTTTAAAACTGGCTTAACAACTGGACTGCGGTACCTGAAGAAGGCTTGTTCCTGACTCATTTTATAATAGGCCTTCGTGGCCCGGGCCTGCAATTCTATTATAGTGTATTGTCTTTTCTTAATAAGTGGATGTGTCTTTTTTAAGCTTTCTAGGTGGTTGATTTTATTAATCAGTAATTCTGCTAGAAACACGAGTTCTTTTTCGCTGTATTTTTTATTGCTAATACCCAGGTTGCTAGAAACTGAAGGACGGGAATAGTTTAAACCCCACAATAGTTTAAAAGCAATATATAGGATTAAGGTGAAGTTGAGTACCTGTAATGGTACCAACAGGCGATGGGTTTTGTTTAATTTCTTCTTAAAAAGATTTTTAGAAAAAATATAAATACTCCTGATGATATATACGACCAAAAGAAGGTATAAGACATCACCAAGAGGGAATGGGAAAATGGAACTGATGGTTCTTAAGGTTACAGAAATAACAGGGTATAAGGTGTTGGAATACAGGTTTTCGGTGAGGCTGCTGTTAAGTCCCCACAAAAATACAACTCCTGTAATGACTAAAGTAACGATTAACTTCCTCCAGCTTTTCCTGTAGATTTCAGTCATATTACCTATTGAAAGCTAATCTTTTTCCAGTTTCGTTGGTAGTGAACTTGCCTTTTTCATAGGCTAGGTTGCCAGAAACGAAGGTATGAGTGATCTCAGCCTGAAAGGTTTGTCCTTCAAATGGTGACCAGCCACATTTATAAAAAATATTATTTTTAGTAACCGTAACCGGGTCATTTAGGTTTACCAGTACCAAGTCGGCCCAATAACCCTCTCTAATAAAACCGCGTTTATCAATATTAAAACAGGTAGCAACGTTATGTGCGGTCTTTTCAACAATCTGTATTAAGCTTATTTTCTTTTGGTGGTACATTTCCAATAAAGCAGAAAGAGCATGTTGCACCAAGGGGCCTCCAGAAGGGGCCTGTGAATAAGGTTGTTCCTTTTCTTCAATGGTATGTGGTGCATGGTCTGTGGCAATAATATCGATATGCCCATCTAATAAACCTTTTAATATGGCATCTTTATCTGCAGCGGTTTTTACTGCAGGGTTCCATTTAATCCAGTTTCCTTTGGTGGCGTAATCGCTGTCGTCAAACCAAAGGTGGTGAATGCAGGCTTCTGCAGTGATTCTTTTTTCTTTTAATGGAAGTTGATTATCAAACAGGGCAACTTCCCCCGCTGTAGAAATATGCAGGATATGTAAACGTGTATTGTGTTTTTTTGCTAATGCTACAGCCATCGACGAAGAAAGATAGCAAGCTTCAGCACTGCGAATTAAAGGATGCATTTCAATGGTGAGGTTGTCGCCGTATTTTTCTTTAAAAACCTTCAGGTTGTGCTGTATGGTTTGCTCATCTTCGCAATGTGTAGCGATCAGCATTGGCGCATCTTTGAAAATGTTTTCCAATACTTTTTCATTTTCCACCAACATATTCCCTGTGGATGAGCCCATAAATATTTTGATTCCACATACTGTGGCTGGGTCTGTTTTTAATACTTCTTCCAGGTTATTGTTAGAAGCACCCATAAAAAAAGAGTAATTGGCAAGAGACATTTCTGAGGCAATTTCATATTTGTCTGCCAGCAGTTTCTGCGTCAATGTATTCGGTACTGTATTGGGCATTTCCATGTAAGAAGTGATCCCTCCGGCAACTGCAGCCATGCTTTCTGAGAAAATATCTGCTTTATGCGTCAATCCTGGTTCCCTGAAATGTACCTGGTCGTCGATCATGCCGGGCAGCAAGTGCAAACCTTGGGCATTGATTTCCCTGGCTTGGGGGTGACTGATATTCGGCGCGATTTTTTCTATCAATCCGTTTTTAATCAATACATCAGCAACAAAGATTTGACCTTCGTTAACAAGGGTGGCTGCTTTTATCAGAATGGTATCCATAGCTCCAAAGCTATAAAAATGTAATTATCCATCCTATAAATAAACGTATATTTGCAAAATGCCCAAAAAATTCGAAGAGTTCAATCTCAACCGACAAATTTTAAATGCCGTTGAAGATGCGGGGTTTACCGTAGCAACGCCAATACAGGAAAAAGCTATCGCACCCGTGCTTTCCGGACAGGATATATGTGGGATAGCAGAAACCGGAACAGGAAAAACTGCTGCCTATGTTTTACCGATGCTGATGCAACTAAAATATGCACAGGGTGAGTCTGCAAGGGCTTTAATTCTTGCGCCAACTCGTGAACTTGCCATGCAAATTGCTGAACATGTGAAAATGTTCTCTAAATATACGGATTTAAGATCAGCTGTGATATACGGTGGCTTAGGTCCCAAAACCCAAATTGCTACACTAAAAGAAGGTGTAGATTTGATTATCGCAACCCCCGGAAGGTTTTTAGATTTATACCTTGCCGGACATATCAACACGCAATACATCAAGTTTTTAGTTTTAGATGAAGCCGACAAAATGATGGATATGGGCTTTATTGGTTCCATACACCGAATTTTAGAAGTTGTGCCACGCCGCAGACAAAATCTTTTATTCTCTGCTACAATGAGTGAACTGGTGCAGAAAATTGCCGGTGATTTCTTGAAACACCCCACTATTATTGAAACCTCCCTGCAGGCTACTCCTGCAGCAACGGTTACACAATGTTTATATGAAGTGCCAAACTTTAAAACGAAAATCAACTTGCTTCAAAATTTATTGAAGAATGATGAAGAGTTTAAAAGGCTGATTATTTTTTGTAAAACAAAGACTGTTGCCGATAATATCTTTAGTTTTATTTTAAGAAGGTTTGGTGCTGATGCGGTAAGGGTAATTCATGCTAATAAAGGGCAAAACACAAGAATCAACTCCATCAATAGTTTTAAAGAAGGTAATATTAGGGTTTTGGTAGCTACTGATGTGGCTTCCCGTGGTATTGATGTTACTGAAGTTAGCCATGTTATTAATTTTGATGTTCCTATCATTATTGAAGATTATGTGCACCGTATCGGTCGTACAGGAAGGGCTTTTTCTACAGGTGATGCGATAACTTTTTGTACGGAAGCAGAAAAATATTACATCAAGAAGATAGAAAAACTGATCAGACAACAGATTCCTGTTGTAGCTTTGCCCGCTGATGTTTTTGTGGAAGAAACTCCTTTTGAAGAACGACAGGCCATTGCAAAGGAAATTGATATTCAAAAGAAAAAAGATGATCCTACTTTTATGGGGGCTTTTCATGAGAAGAAGAAAGTCTTTGCGCCGGCACCAAAGAAAAACGACAGAACGCCTACATGGAAAAAGAAAAAGTTCAAAAAGTAACTGCGTCCAAAATCAGGCTAACGCCTTTAAACTTAATCACAGCATTGTGCTTAGTGGCCGGTGGTTTTTTTGTGTTTAAAGGTTTTGGCGTACATGTAGAACGTGGTATCAATTTGTTGCTTTTTGGTTTATGTATTTTGGGAGCCCTGGTTTCCTTTATTTCTGACTTGATTTTCAGGAAGTCCATTCCATCCATGAAAAACTTATGGATTGTGGAGGGTGCATTTGTTGTATTTACTGTTGTACTGATACTTATTATAAAAATTGTATTATTTTAATTAGAGAAATGAAGAAAGCTGAGATAAAAATCACTGTTGAGCTCGATGATAATAATGTTCCTGAAACTATGGTATGGGAATCAACGGATTCGGAAACAAAAGAGCAGGTTGCTGTTAGATCTATGATGCTGGCCTTGTGGGACCATAATTACAAGAATTCGTTAAGGATAGATTTGTGGACCAAAGACATGCCTGTGGATGAAATGAAAAGGTTTTTTTATGAAACTTTACAAACCATGGGTGATAGCTTTTTGAAAGCTACTGGAGAGACTCTTATTGTGGAAGATCTACGTGATTATTGTGCGCATTTTGCTGATAAAATGGGTATTAAGCAGAATTAATTAGAGCTGAAAACATGAGGAATCAGGGTGTTATAGGTTCGGTAGTAATGGCAGCCGGTGGATTTTGTCCTTTGCTCCGTGTACCGGTTTTAGGTAACTGGAACTATTTTGATGTAGATCAAAGACTAGCAGTCATATTTTATATATTGGTGCTTTTAGGGCTTGTGGCTGCATTTACTCAAAAAGCAGGGCTTTTGAAGTTTGTTGGTTGGGCAACAATTGTTTTGGTGCTCCTAACTTTAGTTGGAATTTATTTTAAAGTTCACGATTCTTTTAACTTCATTCATTTTAAAAAGATAATTAATCTTGCTGCGGGATTGGTTAAATATAAATGGGGATGGTTTGTCATTTTAACTGGTGCTTTATTCCTGGTAACGGTAAGGAGGCCAGCGCATGCAATTGTTTAAACAGGTACAGCATTTAATTAAAAAAGAATTGCTGCTAGAATGGCGTTCTAAATATGCTTTAAATGGCGTATTGCTTTATGTTGTGTCAACCATTTTTGTTTGTTTTTTATCCTTGGTCAGTGTCGTGCCCATCACCTGGAATGCGCTGTTTTGGATCATCATGTTATTTGCCTCTATCAATGCGGTTTCGAAAAGTTTCCTGCAGGAAAGTAAGGGCAGGCAATTGTATATTTATACCATTGCGAGTCCTATAGCTCTAATTATTTCAAAAACCATTTATAATGTGATGCTAATGATGGTTTTAACCATTATAGCCCTGTGTTTTTATATGCTGGTTTTTGATTATGTGCCTGAAGATTTGGGTTTATATATTGTTGCAACCTTACTAGGCAGCTTAAGTTTTTCTACCATATTTACAATGGTATCTGCCATTTCATCTAAAGCTGGAAATGGGGGCATGTTGATGGCTATTTTAAGTTTTCCAGTAATTATACCTGTTTTGATAGTGTTAATTAAGTTAACAAAAAATGCAATTGACGGTTTAGACAGGAGTGTAAGTTTAGATGAAATAGGTTTATTGCTGGTGATCAATGTACTTGTTGGGGCGGTGTCGTTATTGCTTTTTCCTTATTTGTGGCGTGATTAGTATTTATTAACTCATCTGCTATGTTATACTCATTTAATTAGTAAATTTGAACTTGAAGTTATATACGTTGAATTAGCACAAAAACCCTGTTAAATTAATTTATGCACAAGTACAAGGAACAGCTTTATCAAAATCTGCGCGATCACTTAGCAGATTCAGGATGGAAAGGGGTGAGACACTTTGAATTTAGAGATGAAATCCAACTCATCTTACCTGATGATTTGGATATTCCAACCGAATTTAAAAAATTATATACTTTGTTAGAAATGTTGCCAGAAATTGACCATCCTAGGGAAAGGGTAGTGATCAGTTACAGTCACAGGGGATGGAAAAATTATAAAGCTGTAGTGATCAATCCAACAAAGCAAGATAATATGCTTCATAATCATGTCTGATAACAATTTCTAAAAGGCATGATTTCAATTTAATAGGAACACTTCAGGTTTAATCCTGACTAAAATCTGACAACCCCTGCTTTACATTTGCTGCTTAAAAATAGAAATATACAAACAGATGATTACCTTTGGGCTGATTAAAATCAATATCAATGTATAAATCCTGGTGGAAAATTTTGGGCGCAGTCCTGGTTGTATATACTAGCGTGTATGGCTTTTTAGGCAGTGTGCCTGCTTTACCTATCTTACATCAAAGTATTAGAAATCTTTATTTCCACGTACCCATGTGGTTTTCGATGATCGTTCTTTTTGGTGTTTCAGTTTATCATAGCATTAAATACTTGAATTCAGGAAGTTCTTCAGATGATTTAAAGGCCGTTGAAAGTGTAAATGCTGGTATTGTTTTTGGAATACTAGGAATTGTGACCGGTGCTATTTGGGCGAGATTTACCTGGGGACAGGCATGGAGTTTTGATGTGAAGCAGAATTTTGCTGCTATTGCACTTTTATTATATTGTGCTTATCTAGTTTTGCGCAATGCAATAGATGAAGAACAAAAAAGGGCTAAAATTTCTGCCATTTATAACATATTTGCATTCCCAATGATGGTCGTTTTATTGTTTGTCTTGCCAAGGCTTTCAGACTCTCTGCATCCAGGAAATGGAGGTAATCCAGGTTTTAATTCTTACGATTTAGACAGCAGAATGCGTATGGTGTTTTATCCCGCTTGCCTGGGTTGGATATTGATCGGCTACTGGATTTATACCATTCTGTACCGCATTCGTACTTTAGAAAAAAGCAATAACACTTTATAAGTTAAAATGTAGCTTTTGAAAGCTTCATCACCTTTAAAAAAAATATATACCAATGAAATCAATTTCCGCAACTTTTTTAATGCTGCTCATGACGCTGCAATTATTTGCACAAAATGGCTCTTCAACAGTAACAGATACCTTGTATGGTTCTGAAAAAATCTATGTAGTTGTAGTCTGTGTAGGCGTAATTCTCTTTGGTTTGTTGCTATTCCTATTTACTATAGATAGAAGATTAAAAAAATTAGAAAAAAAAACAATAGTTAAAAACTAATTTTAAATGGTTTAATCCCTGATTTTTATCACTTTTTGCTGTAGTGTTTCGAGTACACTAAGGGGTTTTTGATTTGCATTAATTGTTTTTTTTAGTGCAAATTTGCATCCTAAGAAAACGAATAACTAAATTCATAAAAACAAAAATGTCTAATACAGCAAACGAGACAAATTTTTTTACAGATGTCTGTAAGAATTTTGATAGTGCCGCGCAATTTACCTCCCATCCAGAAGGGTTGCTAACTCAAATTAAAGCTTGTAACAGTGTGTATCGTTTTCAATTCCCTATTCGCAGAGGAAATGGATTTGAAGTGATTGATGCCTGGCGCGTAGAGCACTCTCATCACATGAGCCCAACTAAAGGCGGCATCCGTTACAGTGAAATGGTTAATGAAGATGAGGTAATGGCCTTAGCGGCATTAATGACTTACAAATGTGCGATTGTTAATGTTCCTTTTGGAGGTGCTAAAGGGGGTATAAAGATTAACCCTAAAAATTACACCATCAGTGAATTAGAAACTATAACTCGTAGATATACAACAGAATTAATAAAAAAGAACTTTATTGGTCCTGGTATTGATGTTCCTGCCCCTGATTATGGATCTGGTGAACGTGAAATGAGCTGGATTGCAGATACTTATATGACCATGAATCCTGGTCAGCTGGATGCATTAGGTTGTGTTACCGGTAAGCCAATTGCGCTACACGGTATCCGTGGCCGTAAGGAAGCAACTGGCAGAGGTGTTGCCTATGCCGTTAGGGAATGTGTGAGTGTTGGTGAGGATATGCAAAAAATAGGCCTTAAAGCAGGCCTTGGCGATAAAAAAGTTATTGTTCAGGGTTTAGGTAACGTAGGTTATCACTCTGCAAAATTCCTGGCTGAATTTGGTGCTACAATTGTTGGATTATGTGAATTTGAGGGAGCCATCTATAACGAGAATGGTTTAAATATTGACGAAGTTTTTGCACATCGTAAATTAACCGGTTCTATACTAGGTTTTCCTGGTGCTAAAGAATTTAAAAATTCTATGGAAGGTTTAGAACAACCTTGTGATATTTTAGTTCCTGCAGCATTAGAGAATCAAATTACAGAAGATAACATCAGAAATATAAAAGCGAAGATTATTGCTGAAGGTGCCAATGGGCCAACAACTCCGGAAGCAGAGGTTATTTTTACCGAAATGGGGGGCATAATTATTCCTGATATGTATTGTAATGCAGGTGGGGTAACGGTTTCTTATTTTGAATGGTTGAAAAATCTTTCCCATGTTGCTTTCGGACGTATGGAAAATCGCTATGCTGAAAATTCAAATGCAAATTTAATTAATACCCTTGAATCTTTAACAGGTAAGAGCATTCCTGCCGAACATCGTTCTATGTTAGTGAAGGGAGCCTCTGAACTAGAGTTAGTTAACTCTGGTTTAGAAGATACCATGATACACTCTTATCATGAAATTAGAGAAACCTTAATGAACAAGCCGGGAGTAAAAACATTAAGAACTTCAGCTTTTGTTGGATCTATCGATAAAATTGCCGTATCTTACATGAACCTAGGGATTTGGCCTTAAGTGCTTAGTTTTAATTTATTGAATAATTAAAAAACCGCAGCAATTCGCTGCGGTTTTTTTTTTGTTGTTCGCCTAAGTCATTTTTGTTTGAGAACTATCAATATACTGTCATTAATTTGATTTACAGAAATTGTAAACCATTTGGGGAGGTATATTTTTTATCTTTGAGGTCATTCTTCAAATCTAAAAAACAATGAGAAAGAGCGCAATAATAGGATTAATTACCATCGCAATATGTGTTGGCGTTTTATTTAGCCTAAACGCAGATACCAGTAACTATTCTACATTCAGCGAAGCCGCTAAAGATTCAAGAGAATTTCATGTAGTTGGTAATTGGGAAAAGGAAAAAGGCATGTATTATGATGCCCAAAAAGATGCTAATCATTTTGCTTTTCACATGAAAGATGCCAAAGGGGCTGTGAATAAAGTTGTTTACAATGGAGCCAAACCGCAGGATTTTGAACGTTCTGAGAAATTAGTCCTTATTGGAGAAATGAAGAATGATACTTTCTATGCCTCTAAAATTTTAATGAAGTGCCCCTCTAAATATAATGATGATCTTGTAGAAGTTAAGCAAGATGGACAAGTTAAACAATACAAATAATTTTTAATGGATATACAATTTGTTGGAGAAACCCTCCTTCCCGGTAAAATCGGACAGTTCTTTATTGTACTGGCATTTGCAGCTTCTTTGCTTTCCACCATCGCTTATTTTCTTGCTACTTCAGCCCGTAAAAATCCGGCAGAAGAAAAGTCTTGGCAGCTGATTGGAAGAATATCTTTTCTTACTAACTGGGTCAGTGTAATAGCGATAGGAATTACGTTGTTTTACCTTATACTTAATCATTATAACGAATATTATTACGTTTATTTTCACTCTTCAAAAGCATTACCTGTTTACTATATTATTTCTGCTTTCTGGGAAGGTCAGGAAGGAAGTTTCTGGTTATGGGCATTTTGGCAATCCTTTTTGGGTGCGCTATTAATATGGAAAGCAAAATCATGGGAAAGCAGTGTAATGACGGTTGTTTCCTTTTCTCAAGTGTTTTTAACATCGATGCTTTTAGGTGTCGAGATTTTTGGCGAACGTATAGGAAGTTCCCCTTTTATATTATTGAGGGATGCTGTAAATCTTAAAGATATGGCACCGGTGGTATTCGCTGATCCGGAGAACTTCAAACATTACCTTAAGTTTATTACTGATGGCAGGGGCCTAAATCCATTGCTTCAAAATTACTGGATGGTTATTCACCCGCCAACTTTATTCCTTGGTTTTGCCAGTATGATAATTCCTTTTGCCTATGCCGTTTCCGGGTTATGGTTAAAACAATATAAAGAATGGGTTAAACTTGCAATGCCATGGGCATTATTTGCTGTAATGATTCTAGGTACAGGGATCATTATGGGTTCCTTCTGGGCTTATGAAGCATTAAACTTCGGTGGCTTCTGGGCTTGGGATCCCGTTGAGAATGCTTCTATTATCCCATGGTTAATGTTAATTGGCGGAGTCCATGTAATGATTGCTTATAAAAATACCGGGCATGCATTCTTTACCGCTATTGTATTGGTTGTTTTAAGTTTCATATTGGTATTGTATGCTTCCTTCTTAACCAGAAGTGGTATTTTAGGTGAAACTTCTGTTCACTCCTTTACAGATTTAGGAATGTTTGGCCATCTTATTTTATATAATGTGGTGTTCCTTGCCATTCCAACAGTATTATTGATATTGAGGTGGAAAGAACTTCCCATCACCAATAAAGATGAAGAAACCTATTCAAGGGAATTCTGGATGTTTATTGGAGCACTAGTAGTTACTGTTGCCTGTATCCAGGTAATTTTCTCTACCTCAGTGCCGGTATTTAATGCTGCATTTGGGACTAATTTCGCCCCTCCAATTGATGCCATTAAATATTATAACCAATGGCAGGCTCCCTTTGCAATATTGGTGACTATGATTTCTGGTTTCTCCCAGTTTTTGAAATATAAAAGAACTGATCCCCGTAAATTCTATAGCAGCTTAGTGGCCTCTATTGTGATTGCAGTAGTGGTGACTGGATTATTTGTTTGGATAACAGGTGTTTACAGTAATTTGATGTATATCTTGCTATCCTTTAGTTGTATTTTCGCTATTGCTTCAAATGCCCGGGTACTTACACAAGGCTTCGGTGGAAGAGGTAAGCTTGTTGGTGCTGCTGTTGCACACATGGGTTTTGCTTTGTTGTTATTGGGTGCGTTGGTAGCTGCGGCAACCAGCAGACCAATATCCATTAATGCCAGTAACTTTATTCCAGTTAAAGATTTTGAAAAAGTAGAGAAGCCAGGTCAAAACATGGTTTTATACAGAAGTGAGCCCAAGGAAATGGGTCGATATACGGTTACTTATGTTAGTGATACTACTATTGCACCTAATACTTATTACAAACTTAACTTCAAAGTTATTGATAAAAAGACAGGTAAAGTAAAAGAAGATTTTGATTTGAATCCTCATGTTCAGGTGAATGAAAAGATGGGCTTAATTGCTTCTCCAGATACCAAACATTACCTTACTACTGATATTTATACCCACATTACCAGTGCTCCTGATAAAACTGAAGAACATGGTTCTCATGAAGGGCATTCAGAAGAAGAGAACTACAAAGCACCAAGAATTCTTACTGTCAGTGCCGGGGATACTATTCATACCAGCAGCGGAATTATTACTGTAAAAGCACTTAACTTCAAGCCGGTTGTTAAAGACTTGAAGCTTGAAGGTAAAGATATCGCAGTAGGCTTGCCTCTGGAGGTTGACCTTAATGGTAAATTGTTTAAAGCAGAACCATTATTTTTGATTAAAGGAAATAACACGTTTGACTTTGCCAGAAACATTGAGGAATTAAGTTTAAGGTTAAGATTTACTAAAATTCTTCCAAATGAAAATAAAGTAGAATTACAAGTTTATGAGAAGCCACAGCAAGCAAAGGATTGGGTTGTGTTTAAGTCTATCGAATTTCCTTATATCAACCTTTATTGGGTAGGTACCATAGTAATGGTAGTAGGTTTCTGTATTTCGATTGTTAAAAGAAGAAAAGAACTAAACAGAAAGAAATAAGTCATAATGAAAATCGTATGTCTTGGGTCCGGAAATGTGGCAACAAACCTCGCCAGTGCTTTTAAAACTAGCGGTGCAGAAATTGTCCAGATTTGGAGTAAAACACTTGCTAATGCACAAGCATTGGCAAGTGTTTTAAAAAGCCAGGCCATCGATAATTTAAACGAAATTGATAAGGATGCAGATTTGTACCTGATCTGTATTAAAGATGATGCTATAATTGAGGTTGCTTCAAAATTAACTGAACTTAAAGGTTTGGTTTTACATACTTCTGGGGCAACAGGGATGGATGTCTTTTCAAATTTAAGTTTGACTAATTACGGTGTAATTTATCCCCTTCAAACATTCTCTAAAAATCGTAAAATAGATCCTTCTACTATTCCTTTATGTATTGAAGCAGATTCGGAAGAAACCTTAACTAAATTGAGGTCAATAGCAGCAAAGCTTGGTCCTTTAATTTATCAGGTAAACAGTGTTGACAGGAAGATATTACATTTAGCTGCAGTTTTTGCCTGTAATTTTACAAATCATTTATACCAAATCAGTGCAGACATCCTTGAGCGAAACCATTTGGACTTTGACATGCTTAAGCCTTTAATTACCGAAACTGCTGCTAAAGTACAATCAGCTTTGCCGAAAGAAGTGCAAACCGGTCCGGCGATAAGGAATGATGAATTAACAATGCGAAAGCATTTACAATTATTAAAAAGCACTCCGGAACTCGTTAATATCTATGAAACTTTAAGCAAAAGCATTAAAAAAACATATCTATAACAAGATTGCCGTTTTTGCTGCTTATTTTTGAAAACAAATTATGAGTATTTATAAATTAAGAATAAATTTTGAAGAAAAAGGTAAAGACCCCATGGAACTTCCCATTGCTGGTGGGGAATCGGTGCTTGACGCATGCCTTGATCACGGTATAGAGTTACAACATAATTGTGGTGGTGTTTGCGGTTGCAGTACATGCCATGTATATGTGAATAAGGGAATGGACAATATACAGGAGATCTCCGATAAAGAGGAAGATTTTATTGACCGTGCAGTACGCCCTAGAATTATTTCCAGACTGGGTTGCCAGTGTGTGGTAATTAATGGAGATATTGAAGTTACTATACCCGATCAATCAGAATTTTTAGGCCACTAATCAATAGAAAAAGACAATATGCAAGATAAATTTTCTCTGCCCATATACTGGAACGATCACGAAGATATCGCTCAGGAATTATACGAAAAGTTTGGTGATGAATTTAATGAAGGTAAAATTTACCGCATCAGGTTTACTGAGTTATTGCAGTGGGTGCTAGAATTACCAAACTTCAAAGGTACTAAAGAAGAAAGTAATGAAGGTCACCTGGAGCAAATCCAATCTGCCTGGGTTTACGAATGGCGTGATAATCAGGATTAGTTTAAAAGTATATAGAGATGTTTTTGCAAAAACTCAAAGAAATTACCGCGTTTGTTTTTGACGTCGATGGCGTTTTAACCAATGGTGATATCCTCGCTTCAGACAGCGGTGAGTTTTTGCGTACTTTTAATATCAAGGATGGCTATGCACTGCAGCTTGCCGTGAAAAAAGGATACCATGTTTGTATCATTTCAGGTGGCAGCGGACAAGCCATGCAAAAGCGCTTCGCCGGATTAGGTATTGAAGCGGCTTACCTTGGCGTGTCAGATAAAGTAAGAGTATACCAGGATTTTTTAGAACAGCATAGCTTGCAGCATGCTGAAGTACTGTACATGGGCGATGATATGCCCGATTATAAAGTCATGCAATTGGTTGGCTTACCTACTTGTCCGGCAGATGCCGTACAAGAAATTAAAGCGATATCAACCTACATCTCTCCACTTGCTGGTGGTAAATGCGCTGTTCGGGATGTAATTGAGAAAGTATTAAAGGTACAGGGCCAATGGTTCGATGAAAACCCCTCCGCTTCCGACTCTGCGAAGTAAGCATTTTTTTAATGCAACAAAATAGTTACTGATAAGTATTAAACCTTGCGGTAGTTTTCTTCACTAATCAGTAACAAAACATAAAAGAATATGAAAAAGTTATTGATGATTTGCGGGTTGTTATTTGGTGTAATCACCATGACAAATGCACAAGATGGTGGTCGTAAAATGTCACCAGAAGATAGAGCGAAAAGAAACACAGAAAAACTTGCTGAAAAGTTGAAACTTTCTGAAGATCAAAAAGCAAAAGTTTTGACCATTTATACAGCGCAGGCTTCTCAGATGACTACACACATGAAAGAGGCTAGTGCTGATCAAAAAGCCAAACGCATGGAAATGAAGTCGGCTGCAGAAGCTAATGATGCTAAAATTAATTCCCTTTTAACGGAAGATCAGAAAAAAGCGTACATAGCAATGAAAGAAGAAAGAAAAGCTGCAATGCAAAAACGTGGTGGAAACAAGAAACACCACGAACATAAGAAAATGTAAGTTTCCATTTTTTAGATTGATTTTTTAAAATAATAAGAGCGGCTTTAGGTCGCTTTTATTATTTTTGCATAAAATTATAATAATGTATACGCAAAACCTTCCAATTATACTTGCTTCCAAATCTCCCCGTCGACAAGAATTATTATCATTAATGGACCTTGATTTTAAGGTTGTTTTGAAAGAAGTGGAAGAGAGCTATCCAGAAGGTCTTAATCCGGCAGAAATTGCTGTTTACATTGCCGAAAAAAAAGCGGGCGCATTTATGGCCGATTACAAGGATAGTTTAGTGATTACAGCAGATACTATTGTGGCGCACGACAATGAAATATTGGGCAAGCCTGAAGATGCTCAGCATGCATTGGAAATGTTGACAAAGTTATCTGGTGGCCGTCATGAAGTGTATACCGGGGTTAGCCTGACTTTTGCAGATCAGGTTTCCTCTTTTTATGATGTGACCGAAGTTTATTTCAGAGCCCTGAGCAAGAAACAAATTCAGTACTACATAGACCATTATAATCCCTATGATAAGGCTGGTGCTTATGGTGTACAGGATTGGATTGGAATGGTAGCAGTTGAAAAAATTATTGGCTCTTATACCAATGTAATGGGTTTGCCAACAGAAAAATTATATTTAGCACTTTCTACTCTATAGTTTTTTTACTTGCTAAGCTATATAATACCCCCATTTTCAAATCGTAAGTAGATAAATTGATTGTTGTCAATTTAAATTCATCCAACACATAATTCGTTATCATAGCGGCCATCACAATCATGTCTACCCTTAATGGAATTAAACCTTCAATTTGTTTTCTTTCCTGATGTGTTGAAGCAATTAATTGTGCCGCTAAAAACCTGTAAGCGGGAAGTGAGATAGGTGTGGAGGCAATACTTTTCAAATCCAGGTTTTTTTGCAAAAGAACCGCGAAGGTTTCAAAGGCGCCGGCAGAACCGATGAGTATAGTTGGGCGGTGCAAGGTACAAGCTAACTTTAAATCGCTAAGTTCAGTTGCCAAATGGTGTTTAATAAGTAATTGATCTGCAGCGTTGATCGGGTCTGAATTAAAAAAGGCTTGCATAAGCCTGGCTGCACCTATGTTATAACTTTTTTTCCATAGCACTTCATCCGGCCTGCACAGGATAAACTCTGTACTGCCACCTCCAATATCTATAATTAAAGAAGTTTGGGTAATTACGCCCGTTGCTTGCACCCCTTTGAAAATATAACTGGCTTCTTGCTCACCATTGATCACTTCAATGGCTATTCCTGCTTTTTCTTTAGCCGCTTTTACAAAATCACTACCATTTATTGCACTGCGAATGGCAGAGGTTGCTGTAGCTTTTACGATAGTAACCTGATGTTTTGAAATTTCTTCTTTAAATTGCAATAAGGCCTGAAGCCCTCTCTCAAAAGCTTCAGGTATAATGATGTTTTCATTTAAACGGCCTTCGCCTAATTTTACCGGGATATTGGTTTTATAAAGCACTTTTACTTTTCCATCAGCAATATTGGCTATAACTAGATGAAAAGTATTGGTGCCCAAGTCAATAACGGCTGCTTTCATATCGGTTGTTACGTTTTAATTTTTATAGGTAAACCATTTAACCATTTCCTTTAAACTGGTTTTCTTGCCATACATTAATATCCCCACACGGTAAATTCTCGACGCTACCCATACAGTGCCTATGAAGCCTACAATCAATAAGCCCATCGACAAAGCCAGCTGCCAATCTGGAACACCATAAGGAAGTCTCACCATCATGGCAATGGGAGAAGTAAAGGGGATAATAGAGAGCCAAAAAGCCATTTGACCATAAGGATCGTTGGTTACTACACTCAAAGAGAGCACATAACCCAAAAGTAAGGGCATCATTACCGGAAACATAAATTGCTGCGTTTCGGTTTCACTATCAACAGCCGAACCTATAGCGGCATAAAGTGCGCTATAGAATAAATAACCACCAATAAAGAAGAATATAAACACAGTTAATATTTTAGTGATCTCCAGGTTTGCCAAACTTTTCTGCATATCATTGAACGGACTGGCATTGCTGGCTGCTATTTCTGCACCAGGGGTTCCTTTTAATGGGGTTGCAGAAACACTGGTAGCCTGTTTCAAATCATCTTTGTCTACAAAAACTTTAACCGCCACGGTAGAAATAGATGCAGTAAGTACAATCCATAAAATAAACTGGGTCAGACCAACAAGTGCAATACCGATAATTTTCCCCATCATTAGCTGAAAAGGTTTAACCGAAGAAATCATGATTTCTATAATCCTGCTTGTCTTTTCTTCAATAACGCCCCGCATTACTTGTACACCATAAAGCATGATGAACATGAACATTAAAATACCAGAAACATAGGCAATAATGGTACTGGCACCAGCGCTCGAATCTTCTTCCAGACCCTTTTCGTTAATTTTCTTGGTATCAATGTCAATCGATGTCTTTAGTTTATCAAGTTCATCTTGTGAGATACCTGAAGCTTTAAGCTTTTGAATCCTGATCAGCTCTTCAATATCATCCGAAATGTTACTGGAAAGAGCAAGTCCTGCTTGTTTAGTGCCCAGTACTTGTATCCCTTTTGGGTGGTTTAAATCAAATTCTGGGAGAAACAACACATAATCATAGCTAGAATTCTTTAAAGAGGCTTTCATCTCTTTAAGCGATTGATCAACATACTCATAAGTCCTGTTTTTATTAGAAGGAAGTTTTTCTGTTAAAGTTTTGTTTTCAGTAACTACAGCAATTTTGTTGCTTGTACCTTTAATTCCCTGAATGGAAAAATAGAATATTAAACCATAAAAACCTGCAATAAGGATAGGAGTAAGCATGGTCATAACAATAAAGGATTTCTTTTTAACCCTTGATAAATATTCCCTTTGTATGATGAGTAAAATTTTGTTCATAGCTTTTAGTCTTTTTGTTTAACCTTGTCAATAAAAATATCATTCATTGTGGGTATTACCTCATCTAACCTGCTTAAAGACACATAAGGCAATAAGGTAGTCAACAATTGATTAGCACTTTGTTCTGGCTTTAGTTGCACCTTTATTCTGGTGTTGCCTTTGGTAATATCGGTTTCAAGGACATTGAATTCAGACGAAAAGTGTGGAAGGTCATGAATGCCATAGTATTCTACCCAAAAGGTATTATTGCGGTAATCATTTTTAATGTCATCAACAGCACCATCCAGAATCTTTTTAGATTTGTGTATCAGAGCAATGTTATCACATAATTCTTCTACAGATTCCATTCTATGGGTAGAAAAGATGAAAGTTGACCCTTGTCGGTTAAGTTCCAGGATTTCGTTTTTAATAATTTCCGCATTAACAGGGTCAAAACCAGAGAAAGGTTCATCTAAGATAATAAGTTCAGGATTATGGAGTACTGTGGCAACAAACTGCACTTTTTGTTGCATACCCTTACTCAGGTCTTCCACTTTTTTGTTCCACCAACTACCCATTTCTAATTTCTCAAACCAGAATTTAACGCGTTTGGTAGCATCAGCAGTACTTAAACCTTTCAGTTTAGCCAGGTAAAGTACCTGTTCACCAATTTCCATCTTTTTATACAAGCCACGTTCTTCAGGCAAGTATCCAATTTGCGAAATATGATCTGTATTTAATCTTTTTCCATTAAACAGTATTTCGCCACTATCTGGAGCCGTTATTTGAGTAATGATACGGATGAGTGATGTTTTTCCGGCACCATTTGGGCCAAGCAGACCATAGATTTTTCCTTTTTCAACCTCCAGACTTACATTATCCAGCGCAAGGTGCGATGCGTATTGTTTTACTATATTATTTACACGGAGCATGCTTAATTATTAAGTTATTAATAGAAATCGGGTATTTCCTGAACCAAAGTGTTTTTTGATTCTGTATACATTAGTACCAGAAAGCCCTTAAAAGTTACATGAATTTTAAAATTAATGTTTGCTGCTCGTAATAAATAATTTTATAGTTTTTTTTGTGGTAACGCCATTTCTAGTGAAAGTCAATTCTTCAATCGATTTTTAAAAAACCTAAAGATTATTCTATAATTGAGCATTTTTTCAAATTAAAGTTGGCAGATCCATGGTAGGTCCTTGGTAGGTGGTTGGTAGGTCCTTGGTAGGTCAATTAGACCTGCCAAGGACCTACCAACCACCTACCAAGGATAAGGAAAGGACGTGTGGTTCTTTTACTCATAACTTTCCGAGTTCCCATTTAAATTGAGACAAAATGAGGAAGTTCTGATACAAATCTGTTGAGTAACCTAAGCCTAAAACGTCATATTTGATAATCAACTTACTAACCAAATATTTGATGTATGAAATTTTACTATTTATTGGTGTATAAGCTTGCCGCTTATACATCTAACCAATTTATGCAGGGTAGGAATTCGAGAATATTTCGACTCCAGCCGGCTTTTACAAAACAGATGAGCATGCGTATTAACCTTACCATTATTCTGTTGAGTACAGTATGCCTTCAGATAAGCATGGCAGGAAACGGGCGAAATTTACTTCCGCCACCACAAGCACCAACCGGTATTATTAATGGAAAAGTAAGCGATAACAACGGCATCGCGCTTTCTAATGTAACGGTGAAAATTGATGGTTCCATAAAACAAACCAAGGCTACTGATGCCAAAGGTAATTACAGCTTCATCAACCTGACAGAAGGAACTTATACCATTAGCTTTTATTATATAGGTTTTATAGGAGCTAGTAAAACGGTCACTCTGAAAGAAGGACAAACCAATATCACTAATATCACCTTGCTTGACGAAGCCAGTAAATTAGAAGAAGTGGTTGTTGTAGGTTATGGAACCCGTAAGAAAGAAACCCTAACCGGCGCTATTTCTACAATTACGTCAAAAGATATTGGGCGTGTACACGGTGGATCTACTGTAGGAACAGCACTTGCAGGAAAACTACCCGGCGTAACTTTCCGTATGCCAGATGGACGACCAGGAGCAAGCGCTAATATTCAGATACGTAACCTTGGTAATCCGCTATATGTTATTGATGGTATTCAGCAAGATGCTGGTCAGTTTAATAATTTGGCTCCCAACGATATTGAAAGTATTACCGTGTTAAAGGATGCCTCTGCTGCAATTTATGGTGTGCGTGCTGCAAATGGAGTAGTAGTGGTCACTACAAAAAGAGGTGCACTAAATACACCTAACACCATCAATATTGACTCTTATATGGGGTTTCAAAATTGGTCAAGATTTGTTAATGTGTTAGACAACTCTTATGATTATATGCGATATCGGGCAGATGCAGAAATTAATCGATATGGAAGTACAACAATTACACCAGCAGAATTAGATAAATATAAAACCGGTACTGAATTAGGTTATCAGAGTTTTGATTGGAAAGATTTTATTTTAAAAAATAATGCACCACTTAATTCCATAAACTTAAATGCTACTGGAGGTTCTGAAAATATTAATTATTATTTATCGGGTACTCATCTTTATCAGAATTCTGTTTTAGGTCGTGAATTTAAATTTATGCGTACTAATATCCAATCTAATGTAACGGCAAAAATTGCGTCGGGCTTAAAGGTGGGTGTCAATATAAATGGACGTATTGAAAGTAGGGAAAATCCTGGGGTGCCAGGAGGAGATGATTATTGGTTGGCACGATTTGCTATTTTAAGAAATACGCCACTGGAAAGACCTTATGCCAATGATAACCCTGAATACTTGAACGATATTAAACATAATGAAACCAACTGGGCATACCTTAATTATAAAAATGCGGGTAGATATCGTGACGATTGGCGTGTTTTACAAACCAACTTTACAGCAGAATATCAAATACCAGCAGTGGAAGGTTTAAAATTAAGTGGAGTTTATTCTTATTATATTGCTGATAAAGTTTTAAATAACCATGAGTATACCTATAAAACTTATACTTATAATAAATTAAATGATTCCTACCTGGCTACAGGAGGTAGTACCAACCCTTGGCGCGAGCGCGAGCAGGCAAAGAATATTAATCAAAGTGCACAGCTACAATTGAATTATAACAGAACCTTTGGCAACCATAATATTGATGCAACGGTAGTGGGGGAAAGAATTAACAATAACAGACTCCGAAATTGGATCCATGCTGTACCTAGTACTAATGTGCTTCCGCTTATTTATTTTAACACAGCAGATTCTTATAATGATAGCGAAAATAGAGAAGCAAGGATCGGTTACATCGCACGATTAAATTATAGTTTTGCCAATAAGTATTTTATAGATGTATCTGCCAGAAGAGATGCCTCTTATTTATTTGCTCCAGATAAACGCGTAGGTTATTTTCCTGGAGTTTCCGCAGGTTGGAGAGTTTCACAGGAAGGGTTCTTTAAAAACCTTTTAGGTGATGAGCCAATTATTAGTGAGCTAAAGTTTAGGGCTTCCTATGGTGTTCTTGGTGATGATGCAGGATTAGTTGATCCATTTGCTTACCTGGAAGGATATAATTATAATGAAGGAGTTGCCATTTTAGATGGACGAGCTGTTGTTGGGTCAAGAGATAGGGGTGTTCCAATTACAAATATATCCTGGCTTAAAAGTAAAATATTCGATGTAGGTGTAGACTTTAGTCTCTTCAAAGGCAAACTATCAGGTACCTTCGATTACTTTAATAGAAAACGAACAGGTTTGCTTGGCACAAGATACGATGTGTTAGTTCCAAGTGAATTAGGCTATAGCTTGCCCCGGGAGAACGTGAACAGTGATGCGCAAACTGGTCAGGAAATATCATTAGCTTATAATGGCAATGCAGGTGAATTAAATTTCACTCTTGGTGGCAACGCTTCTTATTCCAGGTCCAAAAATCTAGATTCTTATAATCCTGTTTTCTTTAATTCATGGGATCAATATCGGAATTCTCAAGAAAACCGGTATGCTAGAATCAATTGGGGATATGAGACGATTGGTCAATTTGCTTCCATGGAAGAAATTAATAATTATCCGGTTAATAATGATGGACAAGGAAATAGAACAATGCTTCCTGGAGATTTGATTTATAAAGATTTTAATAATGATGGAAAAATTAACAGTTACGATGAAAGACCAATTGGCTATGGTGTGGGTACACAACCTAATATCAATTTTGGCTTAAATATAGGATTAGCTTATAAAGGATTTGACTTTCATGCTGATTTTTCTGGAGGTGCAGGCTACACATGGTATCAGAACTATGAAACAAGGTGGGCCTTTCAAAATGATGGTAATTTAAACACCATATTTACAGATAGATGGCATCGGGAGGATATGTATGATGTAAACAGTAAATGGATTCCAGGTAAATATCCCGCTAATAGATTTAATGAAGGCGGACATCGGAATTATAATATCGGTTCTACATTTTGGGCTCATAATGTTAAGTATTTAAGAGTGAGAACGATTGAGTTTGGTTATTCCTTACCAAGCACTTTAATTAACAAGATTAAGATTCAAAAAGCAAGGTTTTATGTTAATGGATACAACCTGTTTTCATTTGATAATTTAAAAAGCTTTGGTGTTGATCCAGAGGTAGCAGATGAGAACGGACTTCAATATCCACAGAGCAAAGTGATAAACTTTGGCGTAAACCTTTCCTTTTAGTAAATCTTTATAACAAATTTTATGAAAAAGATTATTCAAATAACTATACTCACTTTAATGCTTGGTGCATGGGGGTGTAAAAAAGACAGTGAATTTTTGGATGTTAAGCCTATCTCCATACTTGATAATGAGCAAGCATTCTCTGATCCTGCACAGGTATTGTCCATATTGGCAAACCTATATAATCGTCAGATAGATTTTTCGACGGTGAAAGACTGGGCAAGTATGGCCGATTTTAGCGAAAGCTTTCCTTCTGAAAATGGAAGAGCATATATTGTTCAGCGAAATAGCTGGGGTTTTGGTGAATGGGGTATTAATTGGTTTGATTCTTACGCTTATATCCGCGAATTAAATTTGTTTCTTATTCGGGCAGAGGCTGCAAAAACTTTATCGGCTTCAGATAAGGCTAGATTTCTGGCTGAAGCGCGTTTCCTTAGAGCAAATTTTTACTTTGAAGTTGTAAAAAGAATGGGTGGTGTTCCTTTAATTTTAGAGCCGATGCTTTATGACTTTAAAGGAGATCCTACCTATCTTCAAAAGGCAAGATCAAAAGAATCTGAGATTTATGATTTTGTAATTAGCGAAGCAGAAGCAATAAAGGGATTTTTACCTAGTGATGCAAATACCAAGTCGAGAGCTTCAAAGGGTGCTGCCTTAGCTATGGAAGTGAGAGCGGCATTGTATGCTGGGTCTATTGCAAAATATGGTGTTAATTCTGCTCAGGTATCTCTACCCGGCGGAGAGGTTGGAATACCTGCCAGCATGTCCAATGCCTATTACACCATTGCTTTAAAAGCTGCAAAAGAAATTATAAGCGGTTCGGCAGGTACTTATGCATTATATAATAGCAAGCCTAATTTATCTGAAAATTTCGCCAGTATTTTTCTCGATAAAAACAATAATCCAGAATCTATTTTTATTGAAGATTTTAAATTGAAAAGTGGTAAGGTTCATGGCTTTACTGTAGTTAACCAACCTCGTTATGGTGCAGAAGAGGAAGAGGGTGGTCGTTTAAATCCATCTCTTAACCTAGTTCAGGCTTTTGAAAAACTTGACAATACCTATGCCGCAATTCCGGCTAATGATATTTTAGGTAATCCTATTTATTATACAGATCAAACGGATATTTTTGCAGGTCGTGATGCCAGACTTGCAGGCACAGTGATTTTGCCAGGAACTGAGTTTAAAGGTAGAAAAGTAGACATTTGGGCAGGCTATCAATTAGCAGATGGAAGCATTATTACTGGTGATGATAGAGGGGCACAAAAAACTTTGCCTGGAACTAGCACACCCGTTCAAGTGGTAGGTTTTGATGGGCCGGTAAGTGGGAAAGAATTTACAGCTCAAAGTGGTTTTTATATTCGTAAATACCTTGATCCATCTCCAGGTGCAGGCTCTAGGGGTACAAATAGTGAAGTTCCTTTTATCCGGTACCGCTATGCAGAGGTATTGCTAAATGCTGCCGAAGCGGCATTTGAATTAGGTGATAAAGGTGCTGCAGCGCTTTATATGAACCAGGTTCGTGCAAGAGCAGGATTAATTATTCCTTTAACGGCCGGTGAAATAACTTTTGACCGGATTGTTCATGAGCGCCGTGTGGAGCTTTCTTTTGAAGGTCATATTCTTTTTGATATGAAGCGTTGGAGAATTGCTCAACAAGTTTGGGATGGCAATGCCATGAGTGTTTCAAATCTTGTTTCAAACATTGGACAAGCAACAAAAAGAAATACGCAGCCTTATGGCTTATGGTCTTATAAAATTCATAATCCAGGGAATTTAAATAATGGAAAATGGGTTTATAAAATTGTGTTACCAGCATTAGTTACTGGGACCAATAGATTCCAATTAGGTAATTATTACTCCACGATTGATGATAATGTTAGAACCAATAATCCGAAAATCGTTAGACAACCAAATCAATAGCGTTTTAAATTAAAAAGATGATGAAAATTTCAATCAAACATATAGTCCTGTTTTTGTGTTCATTGAGTTTGTTTTCCTGCAAAAAAGACAACTACGATGCACCTGGATCCCAATTAAGTGGAAGACTCGTATATAAGGGAGTGCCTATTAATGTAGAATATAACCAGGTTTCCTATGAATTGTATCAATTTGGGTTTGGAAAAGTAGGTTCCATGAACGGCACTTTCGATCAGGATGGCAAATATTCGATGCTATTATTTGATGGCGAATATAAAATGGTAATTCCTAATGCTCAAGGCCCATTTAAATGGAAAAAAACTATAACAGGTAATCCTGATTCTCTTTCTATAAAAGTTAGCGGTTCACAAACATTAGATATTGAAGTTACTCCATATTACCTATTAAGCAATGTAAAACTAACAGGAAGTGGAACGTCAGTTTCGGGAGTATTTAAACTCGACAAAATTATTACGGATATTGATGCAAAAGATGTAGATTATGTAACACTTTATATTAATAAAACTTTATTCGTTTCTGCGGCAAACAATATTGCAGTTTCAACGATAAACGGAAGGGCCATTACAAATGCAAGTAGCATTAACTTACAGGTTAATGTACCTGCAATGACTCCTACTCAGAATTATGTCTTTGCCCGCATTGGAGTAAAGATTGCCGGTGTAGAAGACATGATCTTTTCACATGTAGAGAAGATAAATCTTTAATACAATCTTAAATTAGTACACAAACACCTATAAGAAAAATGATGATATCAAAAATTAAAAAAAAGAAACATTGCTCCATTAAAATCAGAACTGCGACCATACCAAAGCGGACAAGTTTTATTTTACTTTCATTAAGTCTCATTTTATTGATAATAGGGAGTTGTACACCAAAAATTGTAACCAATAAAGAAAGTGCACTAATTAGTGAAACCGCTGTGTCGCCAAAAAGAATAGAAGTACTCTTTCTTGGAAATAACAGCACCCATCATGACTCTTATAAATATGCCCCATGGTTAGCGATTAAATTATTTAAAAGTGGTATAAACCTTACCTATACTGCTGATCTTAAGGATCTGAATAAAGAGAACTTAAGTAAATACGATGGTTTAATTATCTATGCTAATCATGATTCTATCGCACCAGCACAAGAAGCTGCCTTAAAAGAATTTGTTGAAGGTGGTAAAGGACTTATCCCTTTGCATTCTGCAGCTGGCTGTTTCAAGAATTCATCTTGGTATAAACAAACTATTGGTGGTGAGTTTGCATCACATGGGACTGGTGATTTTAAAGGAATTATTTTAAAATCAGATCATCCTGTTATGAGAGGTATAACTGAATTTGAAACGTGGGATGAAACCTATGTTCATAAAAGTTTAAACCCAGATATGACAGTTTTGATGGAACGTAGGGAAGGCAATACCAAGGAGCCTTATACGTGGGTGCGCAAACAAGGTGAAGGTCGTGTTTTCTATACCGCTTATGGTCATGATGAAAAAACCTGGACTAATTTAGGATTTTTAGATCTAGTTAGAAATGGTGTTCTTTGGGCAGTAGGAGATAAAGCCGTTGCTGGAGTTAAAGCAATGAACATTCCTAATGTTGATATTTATGATGCAGATACCATCTCGAAATTTACAGCGCGCCATATTGTACCGAAAATGCAAGAAGCATTGGCCCCTGCTGAGTCTAATAAATTGACTCAGGTACTAGCTGATTTTGATATTAAGTTGTTTGCTGCTGAGCCAGATATCATTAATCCAATTGCTATGGCATGGGATGAAAGAGGAAGATTATGGATTGTTGAATCTGTTGATTATCCGAATACTTTTGTTGAAACTGATGGTTTAGCTAATGATCGTATCAAAATTTGTGAAGATACCGATGGGGATGGTGTAGCTGATAAGTTTACTATTTATGCAGATAAATTAAACATTCCAACAAGCATCGTCTTTTCTAATGGGGGCGTAATTGTAGCTGTGGCTCCTGATTTTTTATTCTTAAAAGATACCAATGGTGATGATGTTGCCGATGTAAGGCAAGTAATAATGACAGGATGGGAAAAAAATGATACCCACTCCGGTCCTTCAAATTTACAATATGGATTTGATAATAAAATTTGGGGAGTAACAGGTTACTCAGGTTTTAAAGGTGATATTAATGGAGAGAAATTAGAGTTTCGACAAGGGGTTTACAATTTTAAGCCTAACGGGAAAGATTTTGAGTTTTTAGCAGGTACGAGTAACAACACTTGGGGTTTGGGAATGACGGAAGATAACAACGTGTTTATTTCGACTGCAAACAATACCCACAGTGCATTTTATTCGATGCCTGAAAAATTACTTAAGAATAAATTGCCTAAAAACCCTGATTTTCCATATATCTCAGCAGTACAAAAATTGGATGGTCATTATGACCTTCATACCATGACTCCAAATTTGAGACAAGTAGATGTTGTAGGAGGGTTTACAGCAGCTGCCGGACATCATTTTTATACCGCTAGAAATTTTCCAAAAGAATATTGGAATCGCATGGCTTTTGTAACGGAGCCTACTGTTCGATTGGTTCATAATGCAATTTTAGAACCAGATGGAGCAGGTTTTGTTGAGAAAGATGGATGGAATCTTTTAGCAAGCTCTGATGAATGGTTTGGTCCGGTGCAAGCTGAAGTAGGTCCGGATGGTGCTGTATGGATAGCGGATTGGTATAATTTTATTATCCAACATAATGTATTTGTACCCGCACAAGCACCCGTAGAATTTATTTTACCATTTAAAGATCTACCTCATGGAAAAGGAAATGCTTTTTCAAGTCCTTTACGTGATATTAACCATGGTCGGATTTATCGTGTTGTTTATAAAGGCGCCAAAACAGCGGCACCATTAAAACTATCTAAAACTGATTTGCCTGGATTATTGAATGCGCTAAAGAATGATAATAAATTTTGGCGGACTACCGCTCAACGATTAATAGTAGAATCACAAAATAAAGAAGCGCTTACAGGCTTATATGAAATTGCAAATAACTTACAAGTTGATGAAATTGGTTTAAATAGTCCTGCTGTTCATGCTTTATGGACTATTGATGGCTTGGTTAACTTAAACGGTGCTCCAACAGCTGCTTTGCAAGTTGTAGAAAAAGCATTAGATCATCCTGCAGCAGGAGTTAGAAAAGCTGCCGTACAAATTATGCCTAAGAATTCTAATGGCATAACGGCTATCGATCGTCACGGTTTATTGAAAGATCCTAATTTGAATACTCGTCTGGCAACTTTTGTGGCTTTGGCTTTGATACCAAGTTCAGATCAAGTAGGTGAGCTGCTTTATAATGCCAGCTTAATTAAAGAAAATGAGCAGGATAAATGGTTGTCGCAAGCCCTTTACTCAGCTTCAGTAAATCATCATGAGGGATTTTTGAAAGCGGCTAAAAAACAAGGTGCGGCATTAAAAGGCTCGTTCACCGAAAGAATTAGCTTGGCTATTGAGCAGCAATTTCCTGTGAAAAAAGTAACAGCCGTAGTAAAAGCTCCTGTAAAGAAAGTCGTTGCTCCAAAACCAGCGGTTAAAAAGACCACTAATATTGTGCTGCGGGTAGTTAAGGATATTATGCAGTATGATAAAAAGCTGATTAATTTAAAAGCGGGAGATAAAGTTTCCCTTCGCTTTGAAAATCCAGACGGTATGCAGCATAATTTATTAATTATTAAGCCTGGGACTCTTCAGAAAGTAGGAGCTGCAGCCGATGCTTTGTTAAGAAATCCAAAAGCCGCTGATCTGCAATATGTTCCAAACATACCTGAAGTTTTATTTTCAACTAAAATTTTAAATCCTGGTGAATCATATGTGTTGGAATTTACAGTACCCAATACTCCTGGTGATTATCCTTTCGTTTGTACTTTCCCAGGTCATTGGCGTGGTATGAACGGTATTATTCGTGTAACTAAATAGTGTATCTTATGAAAAATAAATCATTTTATATGAGTCGTGTATATTCTGGAATTGTAATGCTTTCACTTGTTCTGCTATCCTTAGGGGTTGCAGCGGCAAGTGGAGGTAAAGCCATTCGCGTGCTAATGGTAGGCGGTGGTTCTTCTCATGATTTTGATCGCTGGTATAAAGGCGCAGATGTAAAAACACTTGAAAGCGATCATTTTGCCCAGGTAACCTATATTGACGATGTAAAAGAAATCCTCAAGCATTTACCAACTGTTGATGTCCTTTTTTTAAGTAACAATCAACCCATTGAGGATGCTGCTACGCGTAAAGCTATATTGGATTTTGTGGCCGCAGGAAAAGGAGTTGTATTGGCGCATGCTGCGCTTTGGTATAATTGGAAAGACTGGCCGGTTTATAATCAGAAAATAGTGAGTGGGGGGACAAACAACCACGATAGTTATGGCAATTTTGAGGTAGTACTCTCCAAAACCAAACATCCTGTTACTAAAGGGGTAGATAAGAAATTTGAGCTTAAAGACGAATTATACCATTATAAGTTAGATGCAACCGGACCAGGTATTGAAGTGCTTGCAGTAGCAAAAAATGCAGGTTCTGAAACTTCCTATCCTTCTATATTCGTTGTTAAAAATCCGAAAGCGAGGATAGTAGCCATAGCGCTAGGACATGATGCCGCTTCGCATGATATCTTAAATTACCAGAAGCTTTTAATAAATGCGGTAAAGTGGGTAGCTCATCACTAATATTAAATCAACAATACATATAAATTATAATATCAAAAACAAATGACCATGGATCAGAAAAAAATCACCGTTGTAATTATAGGAATGGGTTTTGGTAAGGAATTCATCCCAATTTATCAAGCGCATCCAAATGTTAAAGCAGTGGGAATCTGTACACGTAATGAAAATACTTTAACCGAATTAAAAAATAAGTTCAATCTTGATGAAAATTTATGTTTTACCAATTTTGATGATGTAGTAAAAAGAGAGGATGTAGATGCCATTCATATTGTTACCCCTGTTCCGGAACACGCACAGATGACCATTGCTTCTTTAAATGCAAACAAACATACTGCTTGCACCATACCTATGGCTATGACTGTTGCTGATTGTACCGCTATTGTTGAAGCAAAAAGAAAAGCCAACAAAGTATACATGATGATGGAAACTGCGCTTTATACACGTGAGTTTTTGTACGGACTTAAGCTTGCAGAAACAAATAAGTTAGGGCGAATTCAGTTTGTTAGAGGATCTCATATTCAGGATATGAGTATGGAAGGATGGGGTGAGTATTGGAAAGGTTTTCCGCCAATGTTAAATGGTACACATGCCATTTCACCGTTATTGCGCATCAACAATACCAAAGCTGAATCTGTAGTTTGTCATGGTTCAGGTAAACTAAGTGATGATTTGGCTAGCCGGTACAATTCTCCATTCGCTGTTGAAACGGCAACTTTTAAGTTGAAAAACTCTGATGTTGTGGCTGAAGCTACCCGTTCACTGTTTGATGTAGTGCGTCAATATAGAGAAAGTTATGATGTATATGGTGATAAAATGTCGTTTGAATGGGAACAATTACAAGATGAAAGTCATGTGATTTTTGATGGTGGAGAAAATGCACATCGCATAGATGTACCTGATACAGATGATCTTTTGATTGATGAAATTAAAAACTTTACTAAAAGAGAAAAGATTGATGACCCTAACCATGTTTCCTTTTTACAAGGTGCTGGTCACGGAGGTTCACATCCTCATTTAGTTCAAGAATTTGTAGCAGCCATTGTTGAAGGCAGAAATTCTACAGTGGATGCAGATGTAGCTGCAAACTATACTTGTGCAGGGATTTGTGCACATGAGTCTGCCATGAATGGTGGAATAAGAGTTAGCATTCCTGATTTTGAATTGGTAGAAGAGGAAAAGGCTATTTTATAAACATTTTAATTTATTTCACATGAAATTTGGGGTAAGTACATTCGTTTGGGTATCACCTTTTAATACGGGTTCCTTTGATCTTATTTATAAGATTAAAGATATGGGTTACGACATTATTGAAGTAGCCGTCGAGGATAAAAATATTATTGACTGGCCTAAATTAAAGCGCATTGCAGATGAAGTTGGGCTAAGTATCACTATAAGTGGGGCATTTGGTGCAGAGCGGGATATCTCTAGTGATAATCCTGACTTTAGGACCGGTGGACTAAACTATATCATCGACTGTATTAAAATTGCAAGCGAAATGGAAAGCCCTATTTTCGGTGGACCAGTATATTCGGCAGTTGGAAAAACCAGATTGGTTTCTGATGAAGAAAAAAAGAAAGAAAGAAATTGGTGTGTAGAAAACCTATTTAAAGCTTCAAAAGTTGCTGAAGAATTTGGCGTTATAGTCGGTCTTGAGCCATTAAACCGCTTTGAAACAGATATGGTGAATACTGCTGACCAGGCGCTTTCTTTGATAAGGGAAGTAGACAGCCCATATCTTAAAATATTATTGGATACTTTCCATTGTAATATTGAAGAAAAAAGCATCCCCAATACCATTCGTAAAGTAGGTAAAGACCTTTGTCACCTGCAAGGCAATGAATCTGATAGAGGCACTCCTGGAACAGGAAATTTAGACTGGCTAGGTATAAAACAGGCTTTGCAGGATATTGAATACAAAGGGGCAATCGTTATTGAAACTTTTGGTGCGCCATCTAAAGAATTGGCCAGGGCTGCCAGTATTTGGCGGCCACTTGCCAATAGTGCTGATGAACTTGCCAGTGAAGGACTTGCCTTCTATAAACATTTGTTTTCCTCCTAACCCGATCAAATTTAACATTTACCTTTAACCTAAACCCTTATGAATACAGAAAATAATAAACCAATAGATACCATTGGAGTAGATGAACGTTCCCGGAAAATTCTTTTCTGGGGCTGTTTTATTGTTTTGGTTGCCTCTGCTTTTGGTTTTGTTTTCCGCTCTTTTTTAATGCCTTATTGGGGCACTCAATTTGACCTAAGCAAAACTCAACAAGGAGAGATTTTTGGTGTTAGTTTCTGGCCTTTTGGTATTAGTATCGTCGTTTTTAGTTTAATCATTGATAAAATAGGTTACAAAAAATCAATGATCTTTGCATTTGTTTGTCATTCACTTTCAGTGGTGCTTACTATTATGGCCGACGGATATTGGATGCTTTATATGGGAACGTTTCTTTTTGCTTTGGGTAATGGCGCTGCTGAAGCTGTGGTTAATCCAGTTGTTGCAACGATGTTTCCGAAGGAAAAGACAAAATGGTTAAATATTCTACATGCTGGTTGGCCAGTTGGAATTGCAATAGCTGGAATGATGGGAATTGGAATGATACATTTCGGGTTTAATTGGGAAGTCATTATTGCTATAATTATGTTTCCTGTTTTAACGTATGGTTTCTTAATTGCGAAGCGGCACTTTCCAATTAATGAGCGAGTAAGAGCTGGGGTTACTTATTTGGAAATGCTTAAAGAGGTTGGTGTGCTTGGTATCCTTATTATTGTTGGCTTGTGTACCTTTCAATTAGGAACGCTTTTTGGTTGGTCCTATTTAACAAGTAGCGTTATTACCATTCTAATAGCTGCTATTTTTGGATATTATGTAAGAGCACTCGGAAGACCGCTTTTTATCTTACTCTTATTGCTTATGATTCCTTTAGCAACAACAGAGTTAGGAACCGATAGCTGGATAACAGATTTGATGACTCCTGAAATGAAAAAAATAGGGCTGCAGGGAGGATGGGTTTTGGTTTATACTTCTATTATCATGGCCATTCTTCGGTTTTATGCCGGGCCTATTGTGAAAAGATTTTCTCCTTTAGGTTTATTAGCAATTAGTGCTTTTATTGCAGCTTTAGGATTACAATTCCTTTCTTATTCTGCTGGCTTTGTCATCATTATTGCAGCAACAGTTTACGCTTTAGGTAAAACTTTTTTTTGGGGAACTATGTTAGGTGTTGTTTCTGAGCAGTTTCCAAAAGGAGGAGCTTTAGCTTTAAATTTCACTGGTGCAGTAGGACAAGTGGGTGTTGGTGTAATTGGTGCTGTATTTTTAGGCACAATACAAGACAAGCAATTGGATCAGAATTTAATTAACTATGATCAGAAAAACCAAACCGAATACCACAATACCTATATCACCGAAAACAAAAAAAGTATTTTCGGCGAGTATAAATCCTTAGATAATGATAAGTTAAGCAAGGCATCAGCGGAAACGCTTGTAACCATTTCAAGTGTTCAAAATGAGGCTAAAAAGGATGCATTAAGAACGGTGTCTTTTTTGCCCTGGATTTTGTTCTTTTTCTATTTAGCTTTTATTATTTATTTTAAAATGTTTAAAGGAGGGTATAAACCTGTGCTGCTCGCAGAATTGCCTGAAATAGGATTATTAGAAGATGAAGACAGTTTAACAATTGATGACGATACCAAAGCTGAAGAAGTGATTATTAAATAGCTTAATATTTCTTTTTTTATGGAAGTAAATAGGCAGTAGTTAAGAATTGCTATATAATGTTGATGGTGAGGGAATTTGCGCCTATTCGCCAATCTGACCCCTCGGAGTCGGTGAGCTTTTAAAACGGCAATTTTCCATGTGAAAATTGCCGTTTTTTTATAATTAATAGAACCTTTTAAAAATGAAGGCTGTTTTAGAATAACAGGTTTGAATTTGAAAAGCCTCTTAAAATTTATAAATAAGGTTTCTTTTATTCGAAATATTCTTTCATTTTTTCAAAGAAACTCTTGTCATTCTTACCTGGTTGAGGTTTAAAATTTGGTGAATCCCTTAGTTTTTCCAAAAGTATTCTTTCTTCTGGACTTAAAGCCTTTGGTGTCCAGATGTTAACATGAATAATCTCATCACCACGTTGGTAAGAATTAATTTCAGGAATACCTTTACCCTTAAGGCGTAGTAGTTTACCACTTTGCGTGCCTGGTTCAATTTTGATTTTGGCCTTACCATCAATGGTAGGCACCTCAGCACTGTAACCTAAAGCAGCATCTATAAGAGAAACATGCAAATCGTAAACGATGTTATTGCCTTCACGTTTTAAAGTTTCATGTGGAATCTCTTCTATCAAAATGATCAAATCTCCGGGAACACCACCATTAGGGGCAGCATTACCTTTGCCGCTCATGCTTAATTGCATCCCGTCACTTACTCCTGCAGGAATATTGATGGTAATGGTCTCTTCGCCACGAACAGTTCCTTCACCATGACAAGAAGTACACTTAGAAGTAATTTGTGAGCCAGAACCATTACAAGTAGGGCAGGTAGCTGTAGTTTGCATCTGACCTAATATAGTATTGGTTACCCTGCGTACTGACCCTGCTCCACCGCAAGTACTACAAGTGCTGATCGAAGATCGGTCTTTAGCACCAGAACCTTCACATGTTTTACAAGTGATTTGCTTATTTACTTTTATCTTTTTCTCTGCACCATTGGCAATTTCTTCCAGGGTGAGTTTAACTTTAATTCTTAAATTAGAACCTTTTGCAACACGTCTGCCTCCGCGCGATTGGCCACCGCCACCGCCAAAGAAACTGTCAAAAGGGCTGCCGCCGCCGCCACCGCTGCCGAAGATATCGCCAAACTGACTAAATATATCTTCCATGTTCATACCGCCACCACCGTAGCCACCGCCGCCGCCACCAGATGCACTTCCAACACCGGCATGACCATAATGATCATATCTTTGTTTTTTCTCCGGATTACTTAAAACTTCGTAAGCTTCAGCTGCTTCCTTAAATTTATCTTCTGCAGATTTATCATCAGGATTTTTATCCGGATGAAATTTAATAGCAAGCTTACGGTAAGCTTTTTTTATCTCTTCCGCTGAGGTGGTTTTACTAACCCCAAGCACATCATAATAATCTCTTTTACTCATAATATTAACTACCCACTACCACTTTGGCAAAGCGAATTACTTTGTCATTTAAAGTGTATCCTTTTTCTAACACATCTAAAACTTTTCCTTTTAACGCCTCATTTGGCGCTGGAATATTCGTTATTCCTTCATGCAAATCTGTATCGAAAGGCAAATTCATGCTTTCCATTTCTTTTAGACCTTTTTGAAGTAAAAGATTTTTTAATTTGCTATGTACCAATTGCACACCTTCTTGAACGGCTGTAATGTCTGTTGCGTTTTCCATTGACTTATTTGCACGATCGAAATCATCCAATACAGTTAATAAGGAAACAATAACATCTTTTCCTGCAGTTTGTAAAAGTTCTACACGTTCTTTTTGAGTACGACGTTTATAGTTGTCAAATTCAGCAAATAGACGTAAATATTTGTCATTTAAAGCTGCATTCTCTTCTTGTAGTTTCTCTTCTGCACTTAGTTCAACAGGAGGTTCAGGGAGGCTTGCTTCGTCATGTGTAGCGTTTGTTTCTTTATTTGCCACTTCATCATTAGATTGCTCAACGTTTACCTGCTCTTCAGACTGGTTACCCGAGAGCGGATTTTCATTATCGTTTTTTTTCTTCTTGCTAAACATAGGTACAATAGAATTTTTTGAGGTTAAACTCAAAAGGTTTGCCAATAGAATATATCAGCCACCCTGTCAGTTTAAAATTAAACCTACTGACCAGAATGGCTGAAAAAGTAATATATGTCAGAATTATTTAGACGAATGTAGCGTCTTCGTGTACCAATCCACCTTCACATTTGATTATTCTAGAAGGTAGGGTACGGATGATGTGGTAATCATGAGTTGCAATTAATACGGTAGTTCCATTAAGACTTATTTTTTTAAGGAGATTTACAATCTCTTCAGAAGTTTCGGGATCTAAGTTTCCTGTAGGCTCATCTGCCAATATGATTTCAGGATTATTTAATAACGCTCTGGCAATAACTATTCGTTGCTGTTCGCCACCTGAAATTTCATGAGGCATTTTTTTGATTTTCGAACGTAGGCCTACTTTGTCCAAAACATCCTTAATTCTTTCATGGATCAGGCTTTTATCTGTCCATCCCGTAGATTTTAATACAAATTCAAGGTTTTTTTCAATCGTTCTGTCGGTAAGCAATTGAAAATCCTGAAATACAATACCTAACTTCCGTCGTAGATAAGGAATATCCTTATCGGATAGTTTTTTGAGGTCAAATCCAGCAATTTCGCCTTCGCCATTGCCAATATGCAGTTCGCCATATATAATCTTTAATAAACTGCTCTTGCCAGAGCCAGTTTGGCCGATTAAAAATACAAACTCTCCTTTATCAATGCTTAAGTCAACATTGGATAAAACCAGGTGTTTTTGTTGAAAAACATCTACATTTCTTAAATTTATAACTGCGTTTCCTGCCATTTTAAATATCTAATTTCTTGATTTGTCCGAAAGGCAAATCTTTAATAATATTCATTATATAAGGTAGCTTATCGGCCAAACCCAATTTTTCTAATGATTTGTCTGGTCTATCTACCCTGAAATATGCGAGTAAGGTAAACTTCTCATCACGCAATTGTACATAATCGGGGATTTTGGCTATACCTTTTACTTTGATAACATACATTGTTCAAAAATAGTATTTCAAAATGAGAAATAGGCATGTTGTTTTTTTTGCCCAAGCTTACAACAGTCATTTAGCTTGATAGGGTATTAAGGAAAGCTATCGTATTAATGTTATCAGCATAATCCCAAAGTTTAGGACTTTGACTTTGTCCGAAACCCGATATACCGGTATTGAGCTGAAGTTCTGCTGTAGTAACCACACATTGAATGTTGTTCTCTGCTACTTTTAGCGCCTGCTCTAGCTCTTTTATATTTTTATAGGTTTCATAATATAAAACGGCGAGTGGAGAACTAAGGTTGGTGTCTTCTTTTAATAACAAAAATCCATTATCAAAATGCTTTGCTGCATTAACGAGGTAAATAGATTTGTTATAATCGTAATTGTTGTTGTATTTGAAGTGATTAAAAATCTGTTTATAGGACTCTAAAGGTTCAAAGAAGTTTTTAATGTCATAGTCTTCGGGAAGATAAATTTTAGAAACATTGCGGCAGCCTAATCCAAAATAATCAAATATATCATGACCTAATTCTTTAATATCTTCTGTACTTTCTTTTCCTGTAATTACGGCAACACTATTTCGGTTTTTACGAATAATATTAGGCACTTTTCCGAAATAATACTCGAAATACCTTGAGGTATTGTTACTTCCCGTAGCAATAATAGCATCAAAATCCTTCAACCTCTCTGTGTATACAATTTTATCAGCAAATAAAGGTTCGATTTTAAGGAGTTCAGCTAGTAATGCAGGTAATAGTTGGTCATCTGAAGAAGAGAGTTTAATTAAGGCAATATTCCCAGTAGCTAAAACGCATAATACATCGTGAAAGCCAACCATTGGGATGTTCCCTGCTAAAATTAGTCCTACTTTTTGAGGTTTTTTTGTAATAATAATCTCTTTAAACCATGTTTCGAGGTCGTTTTCTTGGAGCATTAGCTGCAATGATGCCAATGAACGTTCTACTTCATTGATTGTAAACCAAGCGTTTCGATTAGGGGCCGACAAAACCAGGTTTTTAAAATTTTCATCAGGCTGTTGAAGGAATGAACTTAGTTTTTTGAAAGCAATAATTATTTTTTCTGCAGTAAGGAAAGACATATTGAAACTAAAATTAAAGTATAAGTGTTATATTTGCATACAAAGTTAGCAAAAGATATACACGAAGACATGGCTATTATAATTACAGACGAATGTATTAATTGCGGAGCATGTGAGCCGGAATGCCCAAATAATGCAATTTATGACGCAGGCTCGGCCTGGAGATTTTCTGATGGTACCAATCTAAATGGTATTATTGATTTTGGAGGTAAACAAATCGATGCGGAAGCTGCACAGGAAGCGGTATCTGATGAGGTATATTATATCGTATCTGATAAATGCACTGAATGTAAAGGTTTTCATGATGAACCGCAATGTGCTGCTGTTTGTCCAGTAGATTGTTGCATAGATGATGAAGATGTACGCGAAACCGAAGAAGAATTATTAATGAAAAAGAACTGGTTACACCAGGAAAAATAATATTTCCTTATATTTTTAAAATGAAAGGTGGTTTTTGGACTGCTCCCATAAAGTGTCTAACTTTATGGGAGCAGTCCAAAAACCACCTTTTTTATTTTATACTTCCGCTTTATTTGGTATAATTAATACTGGGCAGGCAGATTTTCTGGCCACGTGTTCAGCCACACTTCCCATTAAAAAGTGGTACAAGCCTGTTCTTCCATAAGTTCCAATAACGATCAAGTCTGAACCCCATTCATCTGATTGCTGTATAATGCCGTGTGCTGCACTATCTATCACGCTCAGGTAAGTGGTTTTTATACCCTGACTATATTTGCTTTCAATTTCTTTTAACAATAAATTGCTATTTTCTTCACTATTGTCGTAAGTTTCCAGAAAAACAGGAGCTAAAGTCAAATCCGGGTTAATATTGGCAGGCACAGGCTCAATGATATTTACCAGTGCTACCTCTGCATCAAAAGTTTTGGCAATTTCATAACCCGTTTTAGCTGCTTTTTCAGAGCATGTACTGTTATCAACAGCTATTAATATTTTTTTTAAATTCATAGTTTTGGATTATTTTATATCTAAAATTAACAATTTAACTGCTTACTTTTATGCTTTAATATAATTATGGAAGAACAATATGCAATATGTAGGGTAGCTATAGCACCAATAAGGGCAGAAGCAAGTGATCAGGCAGAAATGGTTTCACAGTTGTTGTTCGGTGACGGGGTTAAAGTACTTGAAAAAACAGACCGATGGTGGAAAATTCAAAATGCTGATGATAATTATGAAGGCTGGGTAGATTTTAAACAAGTTATTTCCTATTCTAAAAGTCAGGCGTCGGGTTTTATGGCGCCTGCAGCAATTCATAATGCCATTACAGCTGCAGATGGCAGTAAATATTACCTTCCCGCAGGCAGTAATTTACCCGGTTTTAATAATGGATATTGCTTTTTAGCTGATGAAAAGTTTAAGGTTGAGTTTGAACCTTTAGTAGTTGATTTTAACCAGCCAATTGTGGATATAAAAGAGCTGGCCTTATTTTTTAAAAATGCGCCTTACCAATGGGGTGGTCGTACAATATTTGGCATAGACTGCTCTGGATTTGTACAGACGGTATTTAAAATGGCTGGGTTGAAGTTAAAGAGAGATGCTTCCCAACAGGTGGAAGACGGGGATACCGTAGATTTTCTTTCAGAAGCACGTTGTGGTGATGTTGCTTTTTTTGACAATGAAGAAGGGCGGATCGTCCATGTCGGCATCCTTTTATCTAATAATGAAATTATCCATTCTTCCGGCAAAGTGAAAATTGATCCGGTTGATGATCAGGGTATCTACAGTAAAGAACTACGTAGATACTCACACAAGCTCCGGATCATCAAAAGATTTTTCTAGTTAACTCTGTTCTACAAGGCATTGCGGTTCATGGGTAATAGGGAAATTACAGGAATTAGCTATAAAACACATTTTCTTTGCCTGTTCATGAAGGTTTATAGCTTTTTCCAAATGAGCCTGATCTGAAATGGTTACAACTGGGTGTAAAACTACCTCTTTAAACCGGCCACTTCCATCTGTATTTTCCATCATTTTGCCTATGGCCTTGTCTTTATAGTCCAATACAATGATGCCGTTCTCTGAACAGAGGTGAAGGTACCAGAGCATGTGACAGGAAGAAATAGCTGACACGAGCAAGTCTTCGGGATTATGTTTACGCTTATCTCCTAGAAATACTGAATCTGAAGAGCCGTAGATATCTGGTTTATTGATGATGGAAATGACGTAATTTCTATCATAGGATCTATAATCCATTGTTCCTGAACCTTTATTGCCAGCCCATACCAGGCTTGTTTGATACTGATGTTCCTTAGCCATAATTTATACTTAGTTTCCACCAATTTAAACATTCTTAGGGTTATTACTAGTTTTTTTGAAATTAGTTTCTCCCAATGGCTGTTCTCCCTTTATTCCTTTGCTCCGTTATATTCCAATTACTTTGATTATTGGAAAGTAGATAAAACACGTATGACTTTTGATTTCACTTAAACTTGGGAGAACTCCCAGATCTTAACCTGCCGGTCATCACCTGTTGAAATCAGGTACTCGCCTTTTTCGCTCCATATCATTTTATTGATAGAATGGAAATGGCCGTCCACACCTTTATCATTGCTCAGGATCTTCAATAGTTTAAAATCTGTGCTACTCCAGAGTTTAATGCTTTTATCCTGACTGCAGGTTGCAAAATAGGGTAGGTTTGGATGGAAGGCAATGCTATAAATGCTGAAAAGATGAGCTGGGATATTTTGTTGCAGTTTATACCCTGGCAGGTTCCATATTTTAAGTTGTGCATCGCGGCTGCCAGAAATCATGTACTTTCCCGAAGGAGCATATTGTATGGAGGTAATAGGCATGGTGTGTTCCTCTAACACGCTGGAAAGACTATAATCTTCAGTTTTATAGATTCTGATGATGCCGTCTTTAGCTCCGATTGCGACTTCTTTTTCGTCATTACTAACAGCAATGACCCTAATGGTATTTTCAATTACGGTGAAATGGTAGAGCAGAGAAAAGTTCTTTAAAGACCATATAGCAATATTTCCATCTTCTCCAGTGCTTAATATTTCGTTTTTATACGCTATTGTTTTGATATCAAAAACACCTTTTTGATGGAATTTTAACTTTGCTATGGTTTGCTGTTTCTGAAGATCAAAAACCAGTATCGAACCACTAAGCTGGCCAACAAATAGCAAGTTTTGGTAGCGGTGTAAAGCATAAACAGAACTTTGCACCGGTAAAACAACTTTAATGAAGGCCATATTACTTAATGACCATTCCACCACACCCTTATCATTTCCAGCACTATAGAAACGATCAGCAGTTTCTCCATGTGCTAAAGCATAGATTGGGTTTTGATGACCATTTAGGTTTTGTGAAAGTTTAAGCATCTAAAATTAGTTATTTTTTGTGTCTACTTTCCAGGTTCAGAGCAATGTCGTTTAGGCTTTTACCTTTTTCTTTCAATAAGACCAATAAGTGAAAGACAAGGTCTGAACTTTCATTAACGAAATCTACTTCTGTCTCGTTTAGAGCAGCAATTACAGTTTCTACACCCTCTTCGCCCACTTTTTGAGCAATCTTATTCAAGCCTTTTTGTCGAAGTTTGTTAACATAAGATGCTTCATTTGGATTGGCATAACGGTCTGCAATAATATTTTCCAGTTCAAAAATAAAGTTCTGGTTGTAGTTTGTTTTAAAACAACTGCGGTTACCAGTATGGCAAGTAGGGCCTATAGGATTTACCTTTATCAATAAAGTATCATTATCGCAATCTAAATGACTTTCTATGACATTCAAGTAGTTGCCGCTGCTTTCTCCTTTTGTCCACAACCTATTTTTTGTGCGCGAGAAAAAGGTTACTTTACCTTCATTTTGGGTTTTTGTCCAGGCTTCCTGATTCATATACCCTAACATCAATACCTCTAAAGTTTGTGCATCCTGGATAACAACAGGAATTAAACCATTACTTTTTTCAAAATCTATATTCATAACCTTACCGGTATGTCGTGTTTTTTTAATTCTATTTTTAAATCTGGAATGGCAATTTCGCCATAATGGAATACAGAAGCTGCTAAAGCAGCATCTACACCCGTTTGCGTAAACACTTCTAAAAAATGTTCCATATTGCCTGCTCCACCTGAAGCAATAACAGGGATATTTATACTTTTGCAAATCTCACTAAGTAGCTTGCAGTCAAAACCCTGTTTTGTACCATCATGGTCCATTGAGGTAAGTAGGATTTCTCCAGCACCATGTGCTTCAGCCTGTTTAATCCATGTTTCAGTTTCTATAGCTGTTGCAATTCTGCCACCATTAAGGTGGACCAGGTTTTTACCGCCGACAAGCTTTGTGTCTACGGCTAAAACAACAAACTGCACACCAAAGGCCTTCGCCAGCTCTTCAATTAGCAAGGGGTTTTTAACGGCTGCAGAGTTGATGCTAATTTTATCAGCACCAGCGTTCAAGAGTGCTTCAGCATCAGCAATGGAGGTAATTCCACCCCCAATGGTAAAAGGGATGTTTAGCTGACGAGCAACAGATTTAACCATTTCAATCATGGTTTTCCTACGTTCGTTTGTGGCGGTGATATCTAAAAATACCAGCTCATCAGCACCTTGCTGTGCATATTGCCAGGCTAACTCTACTGGGTCGCCAGCATCTTTTAAGTCAACAAAGTTTACGCCTTTAACAGTCCGGCCGTCTTTAACGTCCAGACAAGGGATAATACGTTTACTTAACATAATTATAGAGATGACATTGCTTTAAGGTTCCATTGTTTGATTTCTTCAATAGAAATGCGTTTTTCATAAATAGCCTTACCCACTACGACAGAACGAATATCATATTTTGCCAATTCTTCAATGTCCTTCATAGAACTGATTCCCCCAGAAGCAATCAATTTAATAAAAGGAGAGTGACTAAGTAATTTCTCATACAGTTCAACAGCAGCTCCACCCAATTTGCCATCCTTATTGATATCTGTGCATAAAAAGCGGAAGAAGCCCAGTTGTAAGCACTTGTCGATATAATCCATCAATTTTATTGGTGAACTTTCCATCCAGCCAGAGTATTTGATCACTTCATCGAGCACGTCAATAGCAACGACGATCCTGTTTGCATAATCATATTTTTTACCTACTTCTCTACTCAGTTCTTCTAAGAAATCAGGGTTAGTAATGGCTTGTGTACCCACAATAACCCGGTGTATGCCCGCGTCAAGAAGTTTGGTTACCTGCTCAATGGTACGTATTCCACCACCGTATTGCACACGCATATCAGTTTTACTGATGATGTCAAATAGTTGCTGCTGATTACTGAAATCACCTTTAGCACCATTTAAGTCAATGATGTGGATAAATTCAGTACCATTGGAACGATAGGTTTCAATCATTTCGGCAATGGAGACATCATATTCAGTCTTTTGGTTATAATCGCCCTCTACTAATCGGACTACTTTTCCATCTAAAATATCAATTGCGGGTATTATGTACATTTTATTGTTTTAAAGTTGAAAAATTTAATAATAAACGTTCTCCAGCTGTACTTGATTTTTCTGGATGAAACTGCACACCATAAAAATTAGCCTTTTGTATCGCTGCCGAAAATTGAACACCATAATTTACTGTGGCAATATCAAATGTAGGATTATATTCAATGAAGTAGGAATGAACGAAGTAAAACTGTGCTTCATTGTCAACACCTTCGAACAGGCTGTTGTTTTTAAAGTTTACATTATTCCAGCCCATGTGTGGGATCTTAATGTGGGTATCTTTATCAAATAACAGGGTTTTTATGGGGAAAATGTTCATTAAAGCAGCGTCGCCTTCTTCAGAATGTTGTGTAAGTAATTGCATACCTACACAGATACCTAAAACAGGTTTTTTAAGCTGTTTAATGGGCTCCACCAATCCGGTTTGCAGTAGTTTTTTCATTGCTGATCCTGCATGACCAACACCTGGGATGATAATATGGCTATATTTTTCCAGGTCTGCAGCGGTATCAACCATGCCATAAGCAATGTTTAACCGTTTTAAGGCAGAAGTAAGGGAAAAAATATTGCCAGCACCATAGTTTACTATTCCAATCATCTATAATACACCTTTTGTGCTTGGTAAAACTAATTTCTCTGCATCACGTTTGATGGCCATTTTAATGGCTTTTGCAAAGGCCTTAAATATAGCTTCTATTTTGTGATGTTCGTTGTCACCTGCTGCTTTTATATTTAAATTGCACTTTGCAGCATCGCTGAAGGATTTGAAAAAGTGGTAAAATAGCTCTGTTGGTACATCGCCCACCTTTTCGCGTTTAAATTCTGCATCCCAAACAATCCAGTTTCTTCCACCAAAATCTATGGCTACCTGAGCCAGGCAATCATCCATTGGTAAACAGAAGCCATAACGCTCTAAACCAAGTTTGTTGCCAATAGCCTTTGCAAAAGCCTCTCCAAGGGCAATTCCGGTATCTTCTACGGTATGGTGTTCGTCAATATGCAAATCACCTTTAGTAAGGATGTCAAGATCTATGCTGCCGTGGCGGGCAATTTGATCCAGCATGTGATCAAAGAAATGAAGGCCAGTGTTGATCGCAGCCTTTCCCGTGCCATCAAGGTCAATTTTGATGCTTATTTTTGTTTCATTGGTGTTGCGCTCATGGGTAACAGTCCTGCTTCCAGCACGGAGGAAAGTATAGATATCTACCCAATTTTGAGTCTTTAAGCCAATAAACTCCGTTAAATGTGCAGTTGAAAGTTCAAATTCTGTTGCCCCTAAAGCTTCGTTATTGCATACCCAGATGGCTTTTGCACCCAGGTTTTTAGCCAGAACGATGTCATTTATCCGGTCTCCGATCACATAAGAGTTTGCCAAATCATAATCACCGCTAAAGTATTTTTGCAATAACCCAGTATTTGGTTTTCGAGTAGGCGCATTCTCATGGGCAAATGTCTTATCTATGATGATTTCACTGAAGGTGATTTCTTCATTGGCCAGGGTTTTAAGAATGAAATTATGTACTGGCCAGAAGTGCTCTTCAGGGTGGGCAGCTGTGCCCAAGCCATCCTGGTTGGTAACCATAACCAATTCAAAATCTAGTTCCCTGGCAATTTTTGATAAATAATATAATGCCTTAGGGTAAAATTCGAGCTTGGCAAAAGAATCTATTTGCTCGTCTTCTGGTTCTAGAATCAGCGTTCCATCACGATCTATAAAAAGTAATTTCTTCATTTTAGTTAAAGCGATTTTAAAGCCTGTAATAATGTCTTATTTTCTGTGGGTGTACCAATGGTGATTCTTAAGCATCCTTCGCACAAGGTTACCTTAGAACGGTCCCTTATAATGATGCCTTGTTCAACCAGTGCGCCATAAGTTTGTGCTGCATTTTCAACTGCTATCAGGATGAAATTTGCATCAGAAGGATACACCTTTTTTACCAAAGGAAGGGTTGCTAAAGCTATACTCAAAAGATCTCTTTCCTGAACCGTTGTCTTGATCCATTCGTTCACCTGGTCAACATTTTTTAGCGCATCTAAAGCCAGGTCTTGTGTTGCCTGATTGATGTTATATGGAGGCTTCACTTTATTCAAAATATCGATAACTGGTCGTGCTGAAAAAGCCATTCCTAAACGCAGTGCCGCAAGGCCCCAGGCTTTGGAAAAAGTTTGTAAAATAACCAGGTTACTGTACTCCGTTAACTCAGCAATAAATGTCTTCTGACGGGCATAATTTATATAGGCCTCATCGATGACTACAAGTCCTTTAAAGTTCGCTAAAATAGTCTCCACATCTGTACGGATTATAGCGTTACCAGTAGGGTTGTTTGGCGAGCAGATAAAGATAAGTTTAGTGTGCTCATCCATAGCTTCAGCAATGCCATCAAGGTCAAGCTGGAAGTTTGGTAAAAGGTTCACTTTACGAACTTCCACATTATTGATATCTGCAGAAACTTCGTACATCCCATAGGTAGGAGGAAGGATGATGACATTGTCTTTTCCAGGCTCACAAAAAGCACGGAAAAGGAGGTCTATAGCTTCATCACTTCCATTGCCCAGAAAAGTGTTTTCGATCGGCACGCCTTTAATTTTGCTGATGGCATCTTTAAGATCTAATTGCAGAGGATCTGGGTAACGGTTATAGTTTTGTTCCAGTGGTGACCCAAAGCCATTTTCATTGGCATCAAGGAAAATGCTGGCCTGTCCTTTATATTCATCCCTCGCAGTAGAGTAGGGGCGTAAGCGTTTAATGTTTTCGCGTTGTAGGTTATTAATATCCATCTTGTGTATTTAAACGAATAGTGATTGCATTTTTGTGTGCTTGCAGGCCCTCGGCTGCAGCAAGCACTTCTACAGTTCTTCCAATTTGAGCTAAACCCTTAGGGCTGATTTGCTGAAAGGTGATCTTCTTAACAAAAGAATCAATTGAAACACCAGAATAAGCTCTGGCAAAACCACTTGTTGGTAAAGTATGGTTAGTTCCAGAAGCATAATCACCTGCGCTTTCTGGAGTTAAATTACCTAAAAAGACGGAGCCCGCATTGATAATTAAAGGAATTAAAAACTCGAATTGTGTTGTAGCGATGATTAAATGCTCAGGTGCATATTGGTTAGAGAAATTCATTCCCTCCTTCATGCTTTCCACTTTTATAGCATAAGAATTAGCGATTGCTTTTGCGGCAATGGCCTCCCTTGGTAATTCTTTAAGCTGATTATCAATTTGTTCAAGCGTTTCAGCTATAATTCTAGTAGAGTTAGAAACTAAAATAGCCTGACTATCAACACCATGTTCAGCTTGTGCGAGTAGGTCAGCAGCAACGTATGACGGATTGGCAGTGTCGTCTGCGAGTACTAATACCTCTGAAGGACCAGCGGGCATGTCGATTGCCGTTAACGTTGTTGACTGTATACACTGCTTGGCGTAGGTTACATATCTGTTACCCGGACCAAAGATTTTATCTGCTTTAGGAATGCTTTTTGTGCCATAAGCCATTGCGGCAATAGCTTGGGCACCGCCCACTAAAAAGATCTTTTCTATACCTAAAAGTTGTGCACAATAAGCCAGGTAACAATTGGTTTTACCATCCGCTTGTGGAGGGGAGCATACAGTAATTTCTGCACATCCGGCAAGTTTAGCAGGGATGCCGAGCATCAGGAAAGTGCTAGGTAAAACTGCTGTTCCGCCCGGAACATAGAGTCCTACACGCTCTATTGCGCGTGTTTCTCTCCAGCAAGTAACACCAGGCATGGTTTCAACAGCAGCCTCTTTAATGATTTGTGTAGAATGGAATTTACTGATATTGGCAAAAGCCTGGCCAATAGCTGCTTTAGCCTCTAAAGGAATAGTAGCAGCAATAGCGCTAATCTCTTCCTTGTTGATGAACAGGCTGTCGAGTTTCACTTTATCAAAAGCCAGCGCATAATCAAATAAGGCTTCATCTCCGGTAGTTTTAACCTTGTCGATGATGTCTCTTACCCGTTCTTCTATGCTTTTATCGTCTTCCAGTTGCCTCAAGCATAAGTTATCAACTTCTTGTGTAGATAAATCGTTATAACTGTAGATTTTCAATGCTTTATGTTTTGTGTTTAACTAATAGTTAATGGTTGATTAAAGTCTTTTATAGTAAAAAAGCTGCTTAAGTAATGATTTTTTCGATCGGCATTACTACGATACCTTCTGCACCGGCGGCTTTAAGACTATTGATTTTTTCCCAGAAATCTTGTTCTGCAATGACCGAATGAACGGCAACCCATCCTTCTTCAAATAGGGGCACTACTGTAGGGCTTTTAACACCAGGCAGTAAATCAACAACATTTTGAAGGTTAGCTTTAGCCACATTTAGTACAACATATTTTGTTTCTTTAGCCCGCATTACGGAACGTATTCTTTGCAATAACTCCTGTACTTCAGGGATCAGCTCGGAGTCTTTTTTTCCTATCAAAACAGCTTCAGATTTCATGACTTCGGCGAATGGTTTCAGTCCATTGCTTTTCAGCGTGCCACCGGTAGAAACGATGTCGCAAATGGCATCACTTAATCCAAGTCCGGGGCCAATTTCTACTGATCCTGAAATGGTTCTGATCTGCACATTTTTTACGTCATTTTCATTCAGGAATTTCTCCAGAATAATAGGGTAAGAAGTAGCGATAGCCTGTCCTTCCAATTGTTGGATTTCGGTGATGTTACTGCTGTTTGGAACGGCGATTTTTAAGGTACATTTTCCAAAGCCCAGCTTCTGTAAATAGGTAACTTGAGCACCAGCTTCGGTGATTACATTTTCACCAACAATACCCAGGTCTGCAATACCATCCTGAACGTATTCAGGGATATCGTCATCCCTTAAGAAAAGAATTTCCAGCGGGAAATTATTTACCGATGTGATTAAGGAGCTTTTGTAGTTTTCAAAGGAAAGGCCACAATTTTTAAGAATTTCTACTGATTTTTCGTTTAACCTACCCGATTTCTGGATAGCTATTTTGAGTGTTTTCACTTTTGTTGATTATGGTATGGAACAAGAAAATATAAAATTCGGAAACAAGTTTTGAAGTACAAAACATTACATATACATCGCCAATTGGCGATGGTGCAAATGTAAGTGATGGTTCAAGTGTTTATTCATTTTATTTAAGTTCCTAATCATTGATGCGGAGCATCCTAAGACGATGCAAATATAAGAGAAATAATTTAAACAAGGAATATTTGCTTACTTTTGATTTTTTTAATGCTTTGAAAAGAATCATAGGAATACTTCTGTTGTTGAGCCTTGTGTTACAGGCTTGTAATTGGTTTAAAGAGACTCCGGAAACGGGTTTGGTTTTGGCTGGACATTTTAATAATAAGCTTTATAAGGCATTTGATACTGCAGCCTATAATCAGGTTTTTACACTGCATTTTGATGCCAATAAAAAGGATTTATCTAATCCAAATACTATCGGTAGTTTTTACCAAAACAGGGAATTCAGCCCGGAATTTATAACCCATCACTATGTGAATGGAGATTTGGATACTTTGATCAATTACATTAGCCGAAGCAGGCAACATGGATTTAATCCGGAATATTTTGGTTACCAACGACTGCTCCAATTAAAAGAAACATTGGATGCTAACGGCTTCCAAACGATAGCTGAAGCCTATCCTGTACTGGCCGACTTAGAAATTCAGGCGGCAGAATCGCTTGTAAAATACTATAGTCTGGTTTATTTTGGCAGCCTCAATCCTCAGAAACTACTAAGCAGGTATTACATTACTGTAAAGCGACCAGACAGTGCAGGACTAATAAAGGTTTTGTCGACCCCAGACCTGGCAAGTTTTTTAAAAGAGATACAACCGGTTTCCGATCAATATTTAGCTTTTCAAAAAGAGTTAATAAAGGTTCAGTCTGTAAAAGGAGCTGAAGAAAAATTAAAGACCATATTGGTCAATATGGAACGTTTAAGGTGGAAACTTCCGGAGCGGGGAGAAGAGTATGTGGAAGTTAATATCCCTGATTTCTCTTTAACCTGGTTCAAAGACCAGGACACCTTGAGCCACATGAAAGTTTGTGTAGGAAAAAAAAGAGAAGATAGTTATCAGGAGAAGCTGAAAACTTTTGTGAAAACAGGAAACCTTGATGATAAACCAAAAAACCATGAAACGCCAGTATTATATAGTAAGTTGAATTCGATCCAGGTTAATCCAATATGGAATATTCCGGTAAGCATTGCCCAAAGTGAAATTTATTACCAGGCATTGAGAGACCCCTATTACCTTTCGAATAACAATATCAGGGTATATCAAAAAGGTAAACTGGTTGCAGATCCCGACACAATTCAATGGAATTCTTACTCCAGAGCTAAATTACCCTTTCAGTTTAAACAAGGATCAGGTGTTGGGAATGCCCTCGGAAAATTTAAGTTTATATTCGATAACGGTTCCAGCATTTACCTGCACGATACTAACAATAGATCAGCTTTTAACCAGAATAACAGGGCTATTAGTCATGGTTGTGTGCGTGTGGAAAAGCCTTTAGAATTTGCCGCTTTGCTGGTGAAAAACAAAGTGCAATACGATCAATTGCGGATGGAAGTAAACTTACCACCTTTAGATACGACAAAAATGAAGGTTTACCAGAAAAAGCAGCTTAAAAAATTAGATACGGTTAATTCTTTTGTGTTAAAACCAGCATGGTTTGGTACTAAGAAAGCTATTCCATTGTATATCAATTACGTTACCGCCTGGTGGCAAAATGGAAAATTACAGCAAAGGGCCGATGTTTATGGCCAGGATGAAACGCTTTATATTAAATTGAAGCGATTTCTTTAAATTATATGTCCTAGACTAAGCTTTTGAAGGAAAAAAGGCAGTGCTTTATATAAAATTGCCTAGTTTTGTATGCTGTTTACTTGCGGTTGAAATAGTGACATTCGATTTTTTAACGACTAAAGAATAAACAAAAAAGATGAACCTTCTGATCAAAAGCGTTTCCATAGCCGACCCCAGTAGCCAGTTTAATCAACAAAATTGTGACGTACGAGTAGTGGGAGGTATGATTACCACCATTGCGGCACAACTTAGCCCCAACGATGGGGAAGAGATTTTTGATGGTAAAGGTACTTACCTTTCACCAGGTTTCTTTGACCTGAACTGCTCCATTGGCGATCCCGGATATGAAACCAAGGAAGATATTGCTTCTGCGACGGCTGCGGCTACAGCAGGTGGATTTACTGCTCTGGCAGTTTTGCCCAATACACAACCTGTATTACATTCCAAATCTCAAATTGAGTACATCGTAAATAAGGCAAAAGGGAATTTAGTAGATGTTTTCCCAATAGGTGCCATTAGCCTAAATTTAGAAGGGCAGGAACTTGCTGAGCTTTACGATATGCAGCAAGCTGGAGCTGTAGCCTTTTCTGACGGCGAAAAGCCCATTAAAGATGATGGTTTTATGAGCAGGGCCCTGCAATATGCAAAAGGATTTAATGGCTTGCTGCTGGTTTACCCAGAAAACAGGTCCATTGCTGGCAAGGCACAGGTTAATGAAAGTAAAACCAGTGTACTACTTGGAATGCAGGGCATGCCTGCATTGGCTGAGGAAATGCAGATTTCCCGCGACATCTACCTGGCGGGTTATCATGATGCACCAGTACACATCCATAATATTTCTACAGCGGGTGCTGTAGCGCTCATCAAAAGAGCTAAGAAAGACGGTATAAAGATAACATGTGATGTGGCCGCTCACCAATTGGTGTTTACAGAAGAGTTGCTCAACGATTTTGACAGCAACTATAAAGTTAAGCCACCTTTAAGAGGTAAGGCCGATGTTAAGGCATTACTGAACGGATTAAAAGACGGAACAGTAGATGCTGTAAGTGCACAGCATCGTCCGCATGAAATAGAACTTAAAGAGGTAGAGTTTGGAATTGCAGCTTATGGCATTATTGCCTTGCAAACGACTTTGCCATTGCTTGTTAAAGCAGGACTAGATCCACAACAGATTGCCGCCAAATTAGCCATTGCCCCGCGCAGGATTTTGAATTTGCCGGTTCCAGTAATTGCAGTTAACGCAAAAGCTAATTTTACGCTCTATAGTACTGACCATAAATGGTTATATGATGCAAAAAGTAATGCATCAAAATCTTCAAATTCACCCCTGTTGAATCAAACATTAACCGGAAAGGTGATGTTGGTGTATAATAACAATAAATTTCAAGTATATGGATAGTAAAGTAGAAACAGCGCTAAGTGCGTCATTAGATAAATTTGCTACAACATCTGGAAAAGATGCTGCAGATTTGCAAAAAAACCTTTTAGCGGTTTTTAACCAGGATCTTGGCTTTTTGGAAAAAGTAGAAGCTTTTGATGCTGCATTAGATGAGTACCCTGCATTTGAAGAGCTAAGAGAAGTTTTCTTTGACTTGTTAATGATTAATTTCTTTGCCAATGACATGAAAATGCTGGATGAGGATTACCTTGATTCTGAAGAATGGGCAGCAATTGAAGAAGAAACTATTGACCGTGGTACGGAGCTGTTAAACCTTTTATTATACATCAATGAGTGTCATGATGAACGCATTAAGCCTGAGCTTGGTGATTTTTTAAAGGAATTCTTATTGGTAGAAGAAGATGAATTTCAGGATGAATTTCATATCTATGAAGACCTGATCAGTAACCAGCAGCTTGCAGAAAGTAGTATAGAAGATATTTGCAGTCACGCAGGTATGGTTGATCTTGGTGATGAGATGAGAGAATTATTTGTGCCCTTTATGGCCTTCTTCCATCAGCCAAAGTTCAATGAAACTGTAGTGAAAGATTTGGACGAGTATAGCACTAATTCTGATTTTGATATTGCAGTTTACACGTTAATTACTAATTTTAACTCAAATTAACTTTTATTAAATCATAATCAATGCAACAACAATTAGCTGAAATGGAAAAAAAGCCCAATATGCTGGCTTTTAAAAGTGCTGTAGTTTATTCTGTTTATTTTCTGGCACTGATGTTTATCTTTAAACTGGTAGGTATCAATCCAAATAATCCGGATCTTCCTATAGGAGAAAAGATTGTGAGTTCAGCTTTGTCGTATATCCCCTTCATTTTAGCAATTGTTTTTGTACAAATTACCCATAAAAAGGAATTGGATGATTACATTACTTTTGGGAGGGCATTTTCTGCTGGTTTTAAAGTAGCGGCCTATTCTGGTTTATTTATAGCGATTCTGATGATTCTTTATTATAAAGTATTAGATACTAAAGCTTATCAGGATTTGATGGATACCGCTTTGGAGGCTGCAGGAGATGATGACACCAAGATTCAAGGTATAGAAATGATGAGACCTTATATGGTGTTTTTTGTAGGCTTTGGAGCTGCCGTATTCTATACTTTTTTCGGGATGGTGGTGAGCCTGGTTGGGGCTGCGGTAATTAAAAAGGTGAAACCTTTGGATGTAGAATAAGTTATTATAATATTTTTTTAAGGCGGTTGGGCTTAGCTCAACCGCCTTTTTTTATTTTGTATACTTTGCTTGGATCCTGCAATCAACTTTTAGGTGCTCTTGAATATTATCCATATGTTGGTCGTGTTAACTGCGGGACAAGTCCGCACCTGGTAGGGAGCTTATAGGGACCTCGTTCGGGTAATTGGGTACAAAGTGCGAATGAGGTCACTACCAGGTAACCCATAATACGTGGATATACACAAACGAATATTGACTTTTTTCTTATTTTGTCGTTTTATTTAACAAAATTTGCACTTTGCTTTAGCATTAAATACATTCATGGATATTTCTATAGTAGTACCCTTATATAATGAAGAAGAGTCGTTACCTGAGTTAACCTCATGGATAGCCAAAGTAATGGCAGAAAACGACTATTCTTATGAGCTGATTTTTATTGACGATGGCAGTACAGATAATTCCTGGGCTGTAATTGAAGAATTAAAGTTAGCGTATAATGCAATAAAGGGCGTAAAATTCAGGAGGAACTATGGTAAATCTGCTGCCTTAAATGTTGCTTTTGATGCAGCACAGGGAGATGTAGTAATTACTATGGATGCAGACCTGCAAGACAGTCCTGATGAAATTCCCGGATTGTACAAGAAAATTAAAGAAGAGAAATACGATTTGGTTTCTGGCTGGAAAAAGAAACGTTATGATCCGATTACCAAAACCATACCTACAAAACTATTCAATGCCGCGACGCGCAAAATGTCTGGCATACAATTGAATGATTTTAATTGTGGATTAAAAGCCTATCGGAATGATGTAGTGAAAACGATAGAAGTTTATGGAGAAATGCACCGTTACATACCTGTAATTGCAAAATGGGCAGGGTTTAAAAATATAGGGGAGCAGGTTGTAGAACACCGTGCACGTAAATACGGGGTAACTAAATTTGGGTTCAGCCGTTTTATTAATGGTTTTCTAGATCTCTTATCCATATTTTTTGTGGGTAAATTTGGCAAAAGACCGATGCATTTTTTTGGATCAATGGGGGTGCTAAGTTTCTTAATAGGCACTTTTATGGCCTTGTGGATGATAGGTGAGAAGCTTTACCACATTGCCTCCAACGAGTCTTACAAAAGGGAAATTACAGACCAGCCTTTGTTTTATATTGCATTGGTTGCCATCATATTGGGTTCACAACTGTTTTTAACAGGATTTGTTGCAGAACTCGTTACGCGGAATGCAACGGAGAGAAATCAATATCTCATTGAAAAAAACATCAATTAAAGGATGTTTTTTTCAATCATTATTCCCCTTTATAATCGTCCGCAGGAAATAGACGAATTACTAGCTACATTGGTTAGGCAGACTTATATGCAGTTTGAAGTACTGGTGATTGAAGATGGTTCCGTTAATGATGCCAGGGCAATCGTAGAAAAATATGCCAATCAATTGGATATTCACTATTACTATAAACCAAATGAAGGGCAGGGATTTGCCCGTAATTATGGTTTTGAAAGAGCTAAAGGAGATTATTTCGTGATTTTTGATTCCGACTGTCTGATTCCAGAAGATTACCTGGAGACGGTTGATGCCTACCTTTTTGAGCATAATTTAGCTGCCTATGGTGGTCCTGATGCTGCGCATGAAAGTTTTACTGCTGTGCAAAAGGCTATTAGTTATGCCATGACCTCACCATTTACCACTGGAGGCATACGAGGTAATGCAAAACACATCGGACAATTTCACCCGCGTAGTTTTAACATGGGAATTTCCAGGGAAGTTTGGGAGAAAGTAGGTGGCTTTGTTCTGACGCGTTTAGGAGAGGATATTGAATACAGCATCCGCATCCAGGAAAATGGATTTAAGATTGGCCTGATCCCTGCGGCAAAAGTATATCATAAACGGCGCACCAGTTTTGGCCAATTTTATAAACAGCTGCACTTTTTTGGCAGGGCAAGGATCAATATTTACAAATACTTTCCGGCAGAGTTAAAAATGGTCCACTTTTTTCCGGCAGTTTTTACCATTGGTTTAATGATAACCATTTTGTTAAATGTTTCGTATCCACCATTAGCTTATATTTGTAATATAATTTTACTGGGGTACTTTGGGACGCTGTTTTTGCATTCCTGGAGTGTAAACAAATCATTTAAAGTTGCATATTTGAGTGTAATTGCTGCATTTATACAACTAACAGCCTATGGCTTGGGCTTTATACAAGATTTTGTTAAAAGAGTAGTATTAAAACAACAATGATAGAATATTTAAAAGAAAGCACTTTTACTGTTAGTGAGGTGATTCAAAAAGCATGGCTGGTAACTAAAAGGAATTACTTTTCCATTGCAACATTATGTTTTTTGATGTTCCTTACTTCTAATGCATCAGGTATGATGGCCTTTTTTTTAAAGGATATTAATAAAGTGTTAAGTCTGTTTATGGCCGCGCTCTTCGTCATGTTTTATTTTACCATCAATCTTTCCCTGCTCAAGTATATTTTTCACTTGCTGGATGATGATGAAAATGATGTGAGCATTGTAAGTACTTTGCCAACACGACAACAAATTATACGTTTTTTAGTTGCCATGTGTTATTTCATGCTGTGCATAGTTGGCGTATATTTAGTGGTTATCCTTATAGGTTTTCCCTTTATTTATACAGGCATTAAGATGTCTATCATTACTAATATTGCCATATCTGTTGGCACTATAGCGATCTTTGTAACCTGGGTTAGGATTTCATTTTTTTCTTTTTTTATAATAGATAGAAACCTGCCGCCTTTTGGTTCTATAAAGTTTAGTCTAGCTATTACTAAAGGTAATTTCACTAAGATATTAATGCTTTCATTGGTGCTTGGCGGATTTTACATCCTCTACCTGCTATTAAGTTACCTGCAATGGCCGGTAATTTCTTTCGTTGTTAATGTATTGAGTTCTTTTATTATCGTTCCATTGTCAAATGTAGCATTAACCATTGCCTATCGTAAAATGATGAGCGAATACAAGGGAGAGGAAGAGCCTGATATTATTCACAATATTGTATAAAAAAAGTATATGGGATTAAAAGCAGCATTAAGTAAGCCAATTGCCGCGTTTATTGTGGGGCGGATGGAGAAATGGAAGAATAACGCGGTAAAGGCACAGCAAGATACCCTTACCGATATTCTTGCCTATGCAAAATATACGGCTTTTGGCAAGGATCATCATTTTGCCGCGATAAAGAATTACGAAGATTTTAAAAAGCAGGTACCTGTAAGGGATTATGAGGGTTTAAGAACATATATAGATCGGATAGTTGCTGGAGAGGCTGATGTGATGTGGAAAGGTAAACCCGCTTATATTGCTAAAACATCGGGTACTACCTCTGGGGCTAAATATATTCCTATTTCTAAAGAATCAATGCCGGAGCACCTTAAGGCAGCACGGAATGCATTATTAACCTATATCCACGAAACGGGGAATACTGATTTTGTAAATGGCAAAATGATTTTCTTGCAGGGCAGTCCGCTGATGGACTTAAAGAACGGCATTAAAATAGGCCGTTTATCAGGGATTGTAGCCAACCTTGTTCCAGCCTATTTGCAGAAAAACAGGCTTCCTTCGTATGCAACCAATTGTATTGAAGACTGGGAAGAAAAGATAGAAGCGATAGTTGCAGAAACCATAAACCAGGATATGACCCTGATTTCGGGCATTCCACCATGGGTACAAATGTATTTTGATAAGCTGATAGAGAAATCAAATGGTAAACAAATTAAAGCTGTTTTTCCTAATTTTAAATTGTTTGTCTATGGGGGTGTTAATTACGAGCCTTACCGGGCTAAAATTGAAGCCAGCATCGGCAAGACTATTGATGCCATTGAAACCTATCCAGCCTCTGAAGGTTTTATAGCCTATCAGGATAGTCAGCGGGAAAAAGGTTTATTGCTACTGGCAGATGCTGGTATGTTTTATGAATTTATACCTGCCGACGAATATTATAATGATCATCCTACCCGTTTAAGTTTAGGCGAAATTGAATTGGGTGTTAATTATGCGCTTATTTTAAGTACCAATGCTGGTTTATGGGGCTACAGTATTGGCGATACCGTTAAATTTGTTTCAAAGGCTCCGTACAGAATTATGGTGACGGGCAGAATTAAGCATTTTATTTCTGCTTTTGGCGAGCATGTGATTGGTGAAGAAGTGGAACATGCTTTATTAAGTGTAGCGAATGTAGAGGGAGTTGGGATTACAGAGTTTACCGTTGCACCACAAGTTATTGATCCGGAGGGGGGGCTGCCATACCATGAATGGTTTGTAGAATTCACTAACGCGCCCAAAGACCTGGCCGCTTTCAGTGCGAAGGTAGATGAAGCGTTGCAAAAGAAAAACATTTACTATTTTGACCTCATTGAAGGAAAAATATTACAGCCATTGGTGATTCGGACGTTGCAGAAAGATGCCTTTGTTAACTTTATGCGTGCAGAAGGAAAGTTGGGTGGACAAAATAAAGTGCCACGTTTATCAAATGATAGAAAGATTGCAGAAAGTTTAAGCAGTTATACGATTAAATAACATCGTCTGGAAATAGGCGTTTAAAGGAGGTAAAACTTTTGGCTATTATTAAAAATATAAGCATACTTGGGTCTACAGGATCTATAGGTACACAGGCACTGGAGGTGGTAAAAGCTAATCCAGACCGTTATCGTGTAGTTGCCTTGACGGCGCAACATAATGATGAATTGCTGATCAGTCAGGCTTTGGCATTTAAGCCAGAACTGGTGGTGATTTGTGATGAAACGAGGTATTTATCTGTAAAGGAAGGATTAGCAGGCACGGGAATAAAGGTTTTGGCAGGAGAAGCTGCTTTATGCGAGGCGGCAAGTTTGCCTGCTGCAGCATTGGTGTTGACGGCAATTGTAGGTTCGGTAGGGTTAAAACCCACCATTGCCGCAATTGAGGCAGGAAAGGATATTGGCTTAGCGAATAAAGAAACTTTAGTTGTAGCCGGTGAACTGATAACAGAATTGGCTAAAAAGCATGGGGTAAAAATTATTCCCGTAGATTCTGAGCATTCTGCTATCTTTCAATGTTTAGTGGGCGAAGAAGAAAATCCTTTAGAAAAGATTTATTTAACCGCTTCTGGTGGTCCGTTTAGAGGTAAGGACAGGGAGTTTTTGGCGAACGTCACAAAATTGGAGGCTTTAAAACATCCTAATTGGGTGATGGGTGCGAAAATCACGATTGATTCGGCATCGATGATGAATAAAGGTTTGGAAGTGATAGAAGCAAAGTGGTTATTTGACCTTCACATTGATCAGATTGATGTGATTATTCATCCACAATCCATCATTCATTCTATAGTACAGTTTCAGGATGGATCAATGAAGGCACAAATGGGCTTACCAGACATGAAACTGCCTATTCATTATGCTTTAGCTTATCCAAAGCGGGTAGAAAGTAAGTTTCCGAGGTTCAATTTTTTGAATTATCCGGCATTGACATTTTTCCCTCCCGATAAGGTGAATTTCAGAAACTTAGACTTGGCTTTTATGGCTATGAAACAAGGTGGAAATATGCCATGTATCATTAATGCAGCAAATGAGGTTGTGGTTAATGCTTTTCTGCAAGATAAAGTTGGTTTCCTGGAGATGAGCGATATCATTGAGCGGTGTATGGGCGAAATGAAGTTTGTTGATCAGCCTACGCTGAACAATTATTTAGAAACCGATGAACATACACGTATATTCGCAGGCGAACTTGTGACGAAGTAATTTTTTTTATCAATTAAAACACATTAATATAATATATGAGCGGATTGATTATGGCGGCCCAGTTGTTACTGGGATTATCGATATTAGTAATATTACACGAATTAGGACATTTTTTGGCGGCGAGAGCATTTGGGATTAAGGTAGAAAAGTTCTATTTGTTTTTCGATGCCTGGGGTGTAAAATTATTTAGCATAAAAAGAGGAGATTGTGAGTATGGTATAGGATGGCTTCCTTTGGGAGGATATGTGAAAATTGCCGGTATGATTGATGAATCAATGGATACCGAACAAATGAATCAACCTGTGCAATCATGGGAATTCAGGTCTAAACCAGCCTGGCAGCGGTTAATCGTTATGTTGGGTGGGGTATTTGTTAACATTGTTGTAGGTATACTTATTTTCTGGATGCTTACTTTCAAATATGGAGAAACCTTTGTTCCAAATAGTTCGGTGCAGAGTGGAATCAACCCAGGATCGATAGGAAGAGAAATTGGTTTACAAAAAGGCGACCGGGTTATTGCGGTAAACGGGACGAAAGTAATTCGTTTTGAAGAATTAATTAGTCCTAAGGTTTTGTTAGGAAACACCAATTTAACAGTAGTTAGAGCAGGAAAAACACTTTATATTAAAGTGCCTGATAACATTTTAAATAAAGTTTCTGACCTGGGTATAGAAGAATTTATTAGTCGCACGCCTTTGTTGACCTCAACAATTGACAGTGTTGTTGCTGATAAACCTGCATTTAATGCAGGCGCACAAAAAGGAGACAGAATTACGGCCATTAACAGTGTTCCGGTTAAGTACAATGTTGATGTTGTAGCAGAAGTAAAGAAGCATAAAGGTGAAGAATTGGTTTTTACGGTGAACCGTGCAGGCCAGAATTTGAACTTAAACTTACCTGCAGATACCTCTGGTTTGGTAGGTATAGCTTTTAATGTGAATGAAATTAAGATTGAAACCATTCAATACGGACTACTACAAGCATTGCCTATTGGTATAAAGCAGGCATGGTTACAGTTTAGTACCAATGCAAAAGGGATAGTGAAAGTGGTGACCGGTAAGGTTGAAGCTACTAAAGCATTTTCGGGACCCGTAGAGATTGCTCGTAAGGTTTATGGTGGTGAATGGATCTGGGCAAGATTCTGGGCTTCTACGGCTTTTATATCAATAGCCTTAGCATTCATGAACCTTTTACCTATTCCAGCCTTAGACGGCGGTCATGTGGTTTTTTTACTCATCGAAATGGTAAAAGGGAAACCCCTTGGAGATAAGTTTATGGAGCGGGCACAAATGGTGGGCTTTGTTTTATTGCTCACACTCATGGTCTTTGTGCTGGGGAATGATATTTTTAAAGCTTTTACTAAGTAGCGTCCTATGAATTATTTTGAGCTATACGGTTTACCAATTACTTTTAATCCTGACCTTACTTTAGTTAAGCAGAAGTTTTATGAGCTGAGTAAAAAGTATCACCCAGACTTTTATATCAATGAAAGTGCGGAGAAGCAGGAGGAGGTTTTACAGTTGTCGACCTTAAATAATAAGGCTTACCAGGTGCTTAGTGATCCGCAAAAACGGTTGCACTATATATTAGAGATCAACGGACAAATTAAAGCGGGGGAGAACTATGTTCTTCCCCAAACTTTTTTAATGACCATGATGGAAGTAAATGAAGCACTAATGGAGCTGGAGTTTGAACCGGATGCCAGTAAGCTGCTTCAGGTAAAGGCCTTGGTTGATGAGATAGAAAAGGATTTGTTCGACGAACTTTATGTTTTAACGGCAACTTTTGAAGGGCTTATTCCTGCTGCACAGGAGAGCGCGTTGGTTTCTATTAAGGATGTTTATTATCGGAATAAATATCTGTTAAGGATTCGGGAGTCTTTGGAGAAGTTTTAGAAGGTTTATTTTTGCAGTGTTTGTTTTTGGAAAGGTGCTGTGTTTGTAGAAGGTTTGCTTTTGTACAAGAACTATAAGGAGTGTTTGCAATATATTTTATAAGTTGAGTTTTTTGTATTCTTGTCTTTGGTTTATGAATTGGTCATTATATAGTCGTCCCTTAAAAACCAAATAAACATTTGATAATCAATGATTTATAGATAATTATGGTATGATTTTTGTGTATAAATATGCAAGAAATGAGTATTTTTATGTTAATGCCTTGCAAATTTTTTCTTTATGTTGGCTAAGAAATCATTAAATAATGGTCCGAGTTTACTCTATTAGTCGCTGTCAGTGATGCTCAACCAAAAAGACCCCTTGTTTATTTTGGCAGAACAGGTGAACTGGTCTATTTTTGAAGAAGCCTTTGCACCATTGTACTGTTTAGATAACGGTCGGCCCGCGAAACCCATCAGGTTAATGGTCGGCTTATTGATCCTTAAACATCTGCGTAATATTTCTGATGAGAACATAGTGGAACAATGGTCGGAGAATAATTACTACCAGTACTTTTGTGGC
>NZ_JBEONS010000013.1:0-92409 GCF_040544395.1 Pedobacter sp. CG_S7
CCCCGCTTTTTTCTGAAAATAAAATCCAAAGAAAATAACACCTTAAACGATTTTTCAGGTCAGTAAAGTAAGTTAGAGGGAACCTGAGTGGTTACCTAAAATAATGCGGTTATAATTTCAAGGTGTGTATGATTTTCTTTTAAGTAAACTCTCATACTTAAAAGGCTCATAAAACTGATGTTTTCTGCTATTCAAAAAACACATAATCGAACAAATTAAAAGCGCTTGTTCGATCATGTGTTTTTTGAGTCAGCAAATCGTGTAGAAAAGGATAAATCCATCTTATCATTAATCTTCAGAATAAATCCAGCGTCTTTTAATCGTATTTACCAGTATTTTAAACCCGTAAGTTTTGCCAATGTCAATTGCGCAATGCATAGCTGATAGTCATATTGAAGGTTTGTTAACAGCGCTCTTTGAACGTTAGTACTTGCACTGGTTAGCTCTAAGTTTGTACCTATTCCATTTTTGTAACGGCTCATGGCAAGTTTTTGCGCCTCTTGAGCTTCTTTTACTTGTTTTGCCGAATTTAATAAACTCGATTTGTTGCTGTAAATGTCAATCAATGCTTGCTCAATATCTTTCTTGTAAGTATTATTTAAACTTTCTTCCGCTAATTTGCTTTGTAACAATTGGCTTTGAGAAAGGCGGATTTGTTTTTTTGCTTTTCCACCTTGATAAATGGGGATGCTTAACATTACTCCTGCATTATAATTATACCTGAATTTATCAATCTGCGGGGCGTATCCATTTGCAAATCCTGTTCCAGCATTTAAACTTAAGGAAGGTTTTCCACTGGTTTTGCTTTGCTGTAATTCAGCTTCTGCAAGTTTAATCCTGTCTTTAATCAATTTGAATTCAGGATTGTTATGCTGCGCACTTTCCAGCGCATTAGCCAGATCGCTATCGTTTGTAACAGGGAAAACAAAATCTGTTGAGCCGGTACTTGGTTTTGAACCAGTAGTATATTCCAATAAAGCAAATTGTTTATTTAGCGTTTTCTGTAAGTCTATTTTACGATTGTTCTCTTGGTCTATACTTGATTGTATAGAAAGAACATCATATTTAATGGCATCACCATTTCTCAGTTTAATTTCGGTGTCTTGCTTATTTACAACAAGAAAAGCGATAACACTATCCTGAATTGCAATTGCTCTTTTTAAATAGGCTATTTGATAATAGATGTTTCCAACTTGAAATGCCATTTGATTTTGGCTATTCCCAATGTTATCTTTTGCATATTGAAGGCCTGCTTTGGCAAGGTCAACGCCTGCTTTAACCACTCCAAAGTCCCAGATCATATAGTTGGCATTAACCATGGTGCTATAATTGTTTTTAGGCATGATCTGAAAATCTACCATTTGATTGTCTAGAGGTAAATTAATTTCCGAAACTGGATTTAAATACCTGTAACTCCCTAAAACGGCAACAGAAGGCCCACCGTTAGCTTTTGCCAGTTCAATTCTGTTTTCTTCTACCTCAACAGCCTGTCCTAATTCCTTAAACTGGGGGAAGTAAGAAAACGATTGATTAATGAGTGTTTTGAGTTCTCCGCTATTGTTCTGGCTATACAAGTTGGAAGAAATGCTAAGTATAAATATTAAACTGAATATACGTTTCATAATGTTTTTAATGATAATTAATGTGCAGCATTTGCAACTTTAGCCCTGGTTTCTGCATCCATGGTTTTATTTTTAAGGAGCAGCATAAAAGGAATGGAGCAACAAAAGAAAATGGCAATAAGTAAAAAACCATCCAGATAAGCTTGCATTTGAGCCTGATTAGAAATGGTATGATCTAAAATTTGATAAGCCGTTTGCTTAGCACCTATTGGATTACCGCCTTTGGCAATAATACCCTGGGTTATACCATTGATGCGTTCTGTTAATAAAGGATTGTTTGTTTGTAAATTTGACACCAGATCTGATCGGTGCGTAGCAAAACGATTGGTTGCGTAGGTATTCATAATGGCAATACCAAAAGCGCCACCCAATTGCCTGAACATATTGTTCAATGATATGCCATAAGGCATATCTTGGGGTTTTAAGCCAACTACCGCCTGCGTTAATAAAGGAATTGTTAAACAACCCGTGCCTACACCACGGCAAATTTGCGTCACCATAAACCACCATCTGCCCGCATCAGGAGCGGCTTGTGAAGAGGTATAACCGTGAATGATAAAAAGTATAAAGCCAAGTATTACAAAATAAAGCGGCTTAATTCCTTTTCCTAATCCTGCACCAATAAAAGGCATAGCAACAATAGTGACAAGCGCACCTGGTATCATAGACAAACCTGCTTCGGTAGGGGTATAGCCCATTACCCTTTGTACCATTACGGGGAATAAATAGACGGAACCGAAAAGACCAAAACCACAGACAAAGGTGAGTATATTACTGCCAATCAGGTTACGGCTTTTCATTACCCTTAAATTGATTGCAGGTTGTTTGGTGTGTAATTCCCACCATATAAATAAGCCTAAACCTAATACGGCAGCTGCAGTAAAGAAGCGGATGTTTTCGCTCTCAAACCAATCTTCTGACTGTCCTTTTTCAAGGATATATTGGAGTGCCCCAACGCCAATTGCTAAAGCTATAATGCCTATGTAGTCGATAGATATCAATTTCCTATTAATATTGTATTCACTAGGCTGTTTTTCAATATATTTCCAGGTCAGTATGGCTGCAATAATTCCAATTGGGATATTGATATCAAAGATGAGTGCCCAATGGTAATTATCAACGATATATCCGCCCAAAATAGGACCAATGGTTGGCCCAACAACAATACCCATTCCAAAAATACCCCCGGCAATACCTTTATCTTCAGGTTTAAATTGTTCAAATAAAATGCCTTGTGAAACGGTTAACAATGCCCCACCACCAATACCCTGCATAAATCGCCAGAAAACAAGCGCCCATAATGATGAAGAGGATCCACACATATAGGAAGCAAATGTAAATAGGATGATAGAGGCCAGGTAATAGTTTTTCCGGCCAAAATAACGGCTTAAAAAGCCTGTTAAGGGTATAATAATAACGTTCGCAATGGCATAAGCGGTAATTACCCAGGAGGCATCTTCTAGTGTTGCACCTAGTGTTCCACTAATGTTGTTTAAAGCAACATTTACAATGGAAGTATCAATAAGCTCCATTACAGCAGCAGAGATACAGGTGAGCACAATGATTATTTTTATAATTCTATTCTTATTGTCTTCCACTTATTTTACTTTTACGTCAACTTCTACACTAAGGCCAGCTTTAAGTATTTCTTTAATGGCTTCAGCATTATTTATTTCAATGATAACCGGTACACGCTGCGTAACCTTTACAAAGTTTCCTGTGGAATTATCTGGAGGAAGAAGGGCAAATTTAGCTCCTGTGGCATCACTAAAGCCTGTTATTTTACCTGTAATAGCTTGATCGGGATAACCATCTAGGAGGAGGTGAACGGCTTGGCCAACCTTCATGTGCTCAATTTGTGTTTCCTTAAAATTAGCGGTAACCCAATAGTGATCATTGCTTACCAAACTAAATAATTGTTGTCCTCCTTGAACATATTGTCCGGTTTTTAAATTTGTTTTGCCTAGCTTACCACTTGAAGGCGCAATGATTTTTGTATAGCTTAGATTTAGTTTTGCTTTAGCTAAAGTGATTTCACGTGATGCAATTGTTGCTTTGGCATGCATAATTTGTGCCTTAGCGCCACCTGTTTGGGTACTGGCTTGTTTTAATTTGCTTTTGCTACTGGCAAGTCTTTGTATGGCCGTTTGAAAGGCTGACTGGCTGCGTTCATATTGCCTTTTTGTTATTGAACCTTCCTCGTATAAGGCTTTATCACGGGCCACATCTCTTTTTGCTTGTTGCAGGGTTACTTCTTCCACACTAATACCTGCTGAAGCTACATCCTTATCAGAACCAATGGTTGGAAGTGCTGCTTCGGCACTACTTAAATCAGCTTGAGCTGCTAATAAATCAGCTTCTGCTTGTCTTACCGCCAATACATACTCACTGTCGTCAATGATCACAAGTGTATCTCCTTTTTTTACTTCTTGAAAGTCTTTAAGCAAGAAACTATTGATATAGCCCGGAACCCTGCTTAATACAGGTACTGAATTTGTTTCTACCTGTGCATTGTCTGTCGATTGATGGGTTAATGCATGACTAATTTTGGTAAAAGCAAAGTAACCTATTACTAATACTACCGCAACAATAATAATTGTCTTTACTCCTTTTTTAGCTGGAGTTTGATTCTTTTCTTCGGGTTCCATTTGTTTGAAATTAGAGGGCAAATGTAAACTAAGTTGACTAACTTAGTAAACTTAGTTTACGTTTATTTTTACTTACTTTTGTAAAAACAACATTTTATTGACATTCGTTCCTTCCGCACTAAATTGATTTGAGCACATGCAAAGTTTCAAGGTTCCAGAAAATCTAATTTTTAAATTATTATATCGTTACAATCATTTAACTAATAAATGGTCTTCAGATAATTTAGCTTTGATGATTTCTAGTGGTTATCATATCACTTACATGCCTTATTTTATGAATATTGGTTATGAAGGAATTTCCAATCTCGACCTCGTTAAAAAAATTAAGGTAACTAAACAAGGGGTAAGTAAAATTGTAAGGGAATTAGAGAAACTGAAATTGGTTTACACTACTAAAAGCGAATCTGATGCTCGCTCAATCATGATTTTCTTAACTAAGGATGGGGAGGTTTTATTTGAAGAAATTAAAACGATGAGTAATGAACTTACAGAAAGATACGTAAAGCATTTAGGAGAAAAAAAGTACAATAATTTTATTGAGACCTTTGTGAAGATTATTCAATTACATGAAGAATTAGAAACTAAACAAATAAAAATACCCCTAAATAGTGTGTAACTTTTTAGGGGCAGTGTAAGGAATGGGGGCTTTTTAGTTATATTAATTTTCTAGAGTTGCTATACTAAGGAGATTGTTTTTTGCACCTAAAATTTGTTGTGCGGTGTAGGTAATTTTTCCAGTATGTGCGATGAAAACATCCTTATTTTGCAGCAATTCACGGTTTTCAAGTAAAGATTTCAGGCTCACATTCCCAATCACATATTTATAATCTTTATTAGAAAAGCGTTCCCTAATATTTTCTATTTTAAGTTTTTCTACTGTATATTCATGCTCATAGCGCAAATACACCTCCAGGTTTACATTGTCGGTATGTACTAATCCATTTTGCTGCTGGTATTTTTTATATTCATACTTGTAACCATAGCGTAAAGCGGCAATGTCTGATAAAACTGCAGCACCCGTTGGATGGCCACCGGCTCCTTTACCAAAAAAGAACTGTTTATCGGCAAAAGCAGCCTGTACCGTCACACAGTTATATTCGTTTTCCACATTATAAATGAAGTCATCCGATCTAACAAATTTCGGCAATACATAGGTAATTACCTGTTGTGTGCTTATTTTTCGGGCTGTAGGTACCAGTTTGATTTTAAAATTCTTTTCTTTAGCATATTTCACATCGCTTTCAGATAAATTTTGAATACCAATATTGAGGATATGATCAGGATTGATAAATAAGCCATAAGCATGTGCCGTAGCAATGGCCAGTTTGTATTTGGCATCATAGCCGCCCACATCCAATATTGGATCAGATTCGGCAAAACCTAAATCCTGTACTTGTTTTAGGGCCAAATCATAACTCATGCCCTCATTAAAAATCTTTGATAGAATATAATTGGAGGAGCCATTGAAAATACCGCTTATTCCATGCAGCAACTCATTGTCGTAATATTCTTCAAGGTTTCTGATAATAGGGATACTTCCACAAACTGAACCTTCATACAAAAGCGAGGTGCCATATTTCTTTTGTAATGCTACCAATTCGGCAAGATGAAGGGCAATCATTTTTTTATTAGCAGAAACAACATTTTTACCAGATATTAAAGCCTTTTTAACAATTGCATAGGCCGCATCGGCATCATCTATGAGCTCAACAATGGTGTTGATATCTGGATGATCTAAAAGTTCCTGATGATCTGTTGTAAATAACTTCTTGTCGAGGTTACGTTTTTTTTCAGGGTTTTTAATCGCAATTTTTATGACTTCAATATTTAGATCCTGACCTTTTATAATATCATGTAACCCTTGTCCTACTACACCAAAACCAAATAAACCTATTTTAAGTTTCTTACTCATCTATCCCGTTTTTTGAAATTTAATTATTTTCTTATTCACACTTGCTTTTAGAAAATTGCCTATTATTTTGGTGAGCATATCAGTTTCAATTAAAAATCCATCATGGCCATAAGCCGATATGATTTGATGAAATGTAGCATCTTTAATATTGTTACTTAAAAATTGCTGCTCGGCGATGGGGAAGAGCACATCGTTTTCAACCCCGATCACCAAAGTGTTCGCTTTTATAGCAGCCAATGCATCGGATACACTTTTCCTGCCACGGCCAACATTATGACTATCCATTGCTTTGGTTAAATACCAATAGCTGTAAGCATTAAAACGTTTGCAGAGTTTTTCGCCTTGATAGCTCTGGTAAGAAGCAGCCCTAAAGTTTGTGGTTTTGTCATTAACAGTTTCCAATTGTGTAGAGGCATAGGCATCATAAGTCCGATAAGACAATAAGGCAATGCTTCTTGCAACTTTCAATCCTTTTAAACCACCAGTTGCTTTTTGTGCATAGAAAGTACGATCGGTGCTGATGGCTAATCGCTGACTTTCGTTAAAAGCGATTCCCCATGGAGAATGCACAGCATTAGTGGCTACCACAATTAAATTCTCTATTTTACTTGGGTCATTTATAGCCCATTCGAGTGCTTGTTGACCGCCTAAAGAACCACCAATAAGCACTTTAATTCGGTCTATGGCTAAGTGATTTGCTAAAAGCCCATGTATCTTTGCCAGATCTCTAACGGTAAATTCAGGAAAAGAGAGGTAAAAAGGCAGTCCGTTAACCGGGTTAATACTTAAAGGATTAGTACTTCCATAATTCGAACCAATGATGTTGGCGCAAACAATAAAATGATCTTTAGGATTAAAGAGGTCATTGTTTCCAAAAAGGCCTTTCCACCAGTCCAGTACATCAGAATTTGCGGTAAGCGCATGGCAAGCCCAAACAACATTATCCTTTTTAGCATTAAGTTTACCAAAGGTTTGATAAGCTATTTCTAATCCCCTCAGCTTTTTACCGCTTTCAAGTTTAAAAATCTTTTGGTAACTATAAGTGTTAATCGTACTCATTTTTGTGCTTATATTATGTTTAGGCAGGTAGTTCTTGTAGGGATTTTATTTTTTGGAAAGCCTGCTCAAAATCTGCTTTAATATCATCGATATGTTCAATGCCAACAGAGACACGCAACTGATTTGGGGTAACCCCGGCAGCGGTTTGTTCAGCATCACTTAATTGTTGGTGTGTGGTTGCCGATGGCTGAATGATCAGGGTTTTAGCATCGCCCATATTGGCCAGGTGACTTACCAGTTTAAGGTTGTCGACAACACCAGTAACTTCTTCTTTGGTGCCGTTCAGTTCAAAGGATAGCACTGCACCAAAACCGTTTTTCAGGTATTTCTTTGCAAGGGTATGATAAGAGCTACTCTCCAAGCCTGGATAGCTAACAGATCTAACCAGCGGATGGTTTTCTAACCATGTTGCCAGTTCCAGTGTATTTTCTACATGTCGTTGTACCCTTAAGGATAAAGTTTCCAGTCCTTGAATCAACAAGAAAGAGTTGAATGGGGAAAGGGCAGGGCCAAAATCTCTTAAACCCTCTACACGGGCACGGATGGCAAATTGAATATTTCCAAAAGGACCATTGCTGCCAAATACATCGTTGAAAACCAAACCATGATAACCTTCAGAAGGGGTAGAGAAGGCAGGGAATTTTCCATTTCCCCAATTGTAATTACCTCCGTCAACAATGATACCGCCAACGCTGGTTCCATGCCCGCCTATCCATTTTGTAGCAGAAGCTACAACAACATGGGCCCCATGTTCTAAAGGTCTGAATAAATATCCTGCAGCACCAAAAGTATTGTCAACAACTAAGGGAAGATCATATTTATTGGCAATACTTGCTATTTTCTCAAAGTCAGGGATACTGAAAGAGGGGTTACCTACCGTTTCAAGGTAAATAGCTTTGGTTTTTTCATCAATAAGTGGGATGAATTCTTCAGGGTGGTCGACATTTGCAAAACGCGCTTCTATACCCAAGCGTTTAAAAGCCACTTTAAATTGATTGTAGCTGCCACCGTATAAATGAGAGGAAGAAACAAAGTTATCTCCAGCCTCTAAAATATTGTTTAATGCAATGAATTGTGCGGCCTGTCCAGAAGCAACAGCTACTGCAGCAACGCCACCTTCCAGAGCGGCAACCCGTTTTTCAAAAACATCTGTAGTAGGGTTCATGATGCGGGTATAGATATTTCCAAATTCTTTTAAAGCAAAAAGATTGGCCCCATGTGCTGAATTTTTAAATCCATAAGAGGTAGTTTGGTATATTGGAACAGCTCTTGAACCGGTTGTTGGGTCAATTTCTTGTCCTGCATGTAATTGTAGCGTTTCGAATTTATAGGGTGCTGACATTTTATTTTTTTTTATTAAGGTTCTATTGATTGATTTTCTGCTTTTGATGATTATAAAGCGCAAGAGATTAAAGCATAAAAAGGTAGACTTTTTATGGCTAGTATAGGCAACAGCACATACTCATAGTAGGCTGCATACAACAAGGGAAAGAATTTTGGGTTAAAAAACGCTGTAATTGTTCTTTGTTGTGTTTCGATTTTTCGCTTAAGCGGAGCTGGTTTTTGTTAATTTTCATTTTAGTATTAATTTATTTTTCCATTTAACACCTGTTATCTGGTCAGGAATTGGCACCTTCTTCCTGTTGGGAGGGTTGCCAGTGGGTCAGGGAGCCTGTCTCTCGCCACTTCTTAATAAATCAATCTCTGAAAGAGTATTGACTTGATCAACATGTTGTTGTTGTTGTTGATAGTCCAAATGTAGGGAATAAAAATTAATTACAAAATTAAATTCTGAATATTTTAAAATTTATACCCTACAAAATAATTAAATTAGGTTAGAGGTTGGCGAGCGCTTGTTTCATATCAGCAATCAGGTCATCAATATGTTCTAATCCAACCGAAATTCTGAGCAGGTTTTTTGGTGTTTTAGAATCTGGACCTTCCACTGATGCGCGGTGTTCAATTAAACTTTCCACGCCACCTAAACTGGTAGCCTGGGCAAATAGCTGAACTTTATTAACTACTTTCTTAGTTTCCTCATTACCTCCTTTAACTAAAATAGATAACATACCACCATAGTCGCTCATTTGTTTTTTTGCTATTTCATGTTGTGGATGGGAGGGTAAACCAGGGTAATAAACGGCTTCCACCTGCGGGTGGTTTTCTAAATATACGGCTAAAGCCATTCCATTGGCACTATGGCCACGCATGCGATAAGGCAGCGTTTTGATACTTCTTAATAAAAGGAAACAATCGAAAGGGGAGGAAACGGCACCACCTACTTGTTGAATATTTTTAATTTTCTCCCAAAAGGCATCTTTTTTAGCCGTTATTAACGCACCGCCTAATACATCGCTATGTCCACCGATGTATTTTGTAGTAGAATGCATGACCACATCTGCACCCAGTTCAATTGGGTTTTGTAAACATGGCGACGCAAAAGTATTGTCGCAAGCTAACATGATGCTGTGTTTTTTACAGATGGCAGCAATGGCGCTGATATCTGTAATTTTTAATAATGGGTTGGAAGGTGTTTCTGTCCAAATCATTACTGTATTGGATTGAATAAAGCCTTCTATTTGTGAGATAGCGGTTAAGTCTACAAAGTCAATTGTTAAGATGTCTTTAAATAAAGTCTGTAATTGTTTTTTAAAACCCCAATACATGTCGTCTGGCGCAATAATATGACTACCAGGAGTTAACGCCTGAAACATTGCCATGCCTGCAGTATTTCCAGAAGAGAAAGCACAAGCATCAGCGCCTTTTTCTAGTGCTGTTAAAACTGTTTCCAAGGCATTTCTATTAGGGTTACTCACCCTGCTGTAAATATGCCCCCCAGGATAATCGCCATTCTCGTTTCTTAAGAAAGTAGTTGAAAGACTTATCGCCGGAGTAACATCTCCTGTGGCACTTTTAATAATGTTTCCACTATGTATAGCTATGGTTTCTGTTTTCATAAAGTTAAAAGATGATAAAGTTAAATTTTTGGCAAGATTTATGCAATGACTAATGAAAATACAAGTATATGAAAAGAATATTGTTTATAGCAGCCATTTTTTGCAGCTCATTAATGGTTTTGCAAAGTTGCTCCACTACTAAAAGTACTTCAACTTCAGCAAATTTAAAAAGGAGTAAAGTTACAGGTAACTGGGTGTTAAATAACGTAACTTTTGAAGGTATTCCCGCAATTGCTGTAAGGTCTTTATTTGAAGAGGCTTCCTATAAATGCTTTATTGGTAGTACATGGAACTTAACGAATAGTGGAAATGGAAGTTATACTTTGCCAGGTGGTGAAGGGTGTTCTGCTGCAACACAAAGTATATTCTGGTCGGTAAGTACTGCTGATGAAACTTTCCAGTTTAAAAAAATCTATGAAGGTGATAAAGCCAAAAACGTAACCTCAGGTTACAGACTGGTGCTTTCTGCCACTACAGGTGACGAATTAGTGCTAAAATCGCCAATAGAATATGGCAATAAAACAGCTTATGTTGTATTGAATTTTTCTAAGGCAACAAAATAATATTGTTTTTAAGTTTGGTTTAGTTAAAAGGGGGGCTTTAATTAGTCCCCTTTTTTATTGCCCTATATTTTCTTTTACTTTTCAAAAACAATGATTATCTCAAATTTTTGTTACTTTGCTTACATTATCTTGAAATAAAATATGGATACTACAACATTGTCTTTACTTTTGAATGACCCTAATTTAACGCAAGTATTAAAAGCGATTGCCTTTAAAGTTCAAAATAAAGAAAGAATTACATTTGATGAAGGTGTTTATTTATATAAACATGCTGAATTGGGGTATTTAGGCGTTTTAGCAAATCACATCAGGGAAGAAAAACATGGTGATCAAACCTTTTTTAACCGGAACTTTCACATAGAACCCACAAACCTTTGTGTGTACGACTGCAAATTTTGTTCTTATTCCAGGTTAATTAAACAAAAGGAAGAGGGCTGGGAAATGAGCGTTGATGAAATGATGGAGGTGTTGAAGAAATACGACAATGAACCTGTTACAGAAGTTCATATTACCGGGGGTGTTGTGCCAAAACAAAATCTGGAGTTCTATTCAGAATTCTTTAGGCGTGCAAAAGCACACCGCCCTGAATTACATATTAAAGCATTAACCCCTGTAGAGTATTATTATATTTTCAAGAAGGCAAAATTAACACATTTTGAGGGAATGAAATACCTTAAAGAAGCGGGTTTAGATTCTATGCCAGGAGGAGGAGCAGAAATATTTCATCCTGAGGTTAGAGAAAAGATTGCGCATGATAAATGTAATGCCGAGCAATGGCTGGATATTCATGAACAAGCTCATCTTTTAGGTATGCGCACTAATGCTACAATGTTATATGGCCACATAGAAGAATATTGGCATCGGGTAGATCACATGGAACGTCTGCGCCAATTGCAGGATAAAACTGGTGGTTTTCAGGCTTTTATACCTTTAAAATTCAGAAATCAGAATAACCAGATGGATTACCTTCCGGAAGTTTCTGTGATTGAAGATTTGCGTAACTATGCCATCGCAAGGATTTACCTTGATAATTTTGAACATATCAAAGCTTACTGGGCAATGATCAGCAGGGAAACCGCACAATTGTCGCTGAATTTTGGTGTTGATGATATTGATGGTACGCTGGATGATACCACAAAAATTTATTCAATGGCTGGAGCGGAAGAGCAAAACCCAAAGATGAGTACCCAGGAACTTGTTGCCTTAATTAAGCAGGTAAAACGTAAACCTATAGAACGCGATACGCTATATGCTGTTGTTACGGATTATACAGCCGTTGAATTTGAAAATGAAGTTAAACCTCAGTATTATAAACTTCCTGTAATTAATTAATGGGTAAGACGATATATCTAATCAGGCATGGGGAGACAGAGCTCAATAAAACCGGAATTGTGCAAGGTCGTGGAATTGACAGCGACTTGAATGATACTGGTAGGGCTCAGGCGGAAGCCTTTTATCAGCGTTATAAAAACGTGCCTTTTGATAATATTTATATTTCTACCTTAAAACGTACGCAGCAAACTGTACAGACCTTTATTGAAACGGGAATACCGTGGCAGAAACTGAGTGGCCTGGATGAATTAGCCTGGGGTGAATGGGAGGGGAAAACCAGCACTACAGAATCTTTGCTCTTATTCAGGAATTTATTAGAGAAATGGCAATCCAGAGATTATGATGCGAAGTTCAATGGTGGCGAAAGTCCTAAGGAAGTAGCCACCCGCCTTTTGGCAGCAATGGAGGTTATCATGAGTAACAAGGGTGAAAAGGTTATCCTGATATGTATGCACGGTCGCGCCATGCGGTTATTGCTGTGCTTGCTTACCCAAAAGCCCATTTGTGCCATGGTCACGTTTCCACATAAAAATACCTCGCTTTATAAACTATCTTTCAATAACAATAAGTTTAGTATTAAAGACTTTAATAAAACCGACCATTTAAAAGTGAAATTATCTTGTCAAAAATAAAAATTTCAGCAGTTTCTTACACCAATACCAAGCCGTTTATTTACGGTATTGAACATTCAGATCTTATAAATAAAATAGAACTTAGCTTAGATATACCTACAGATTGTGCCGCTAAAGTTATTGATGGAGAGGTGGATATGGGTTTGATGCCTATTGCTGCATTTCCGCTGGTTCCTAACGGTAAAGTTATTGGAGGTTATTGTATTGGATCGGTAGGTGCAGTTAATTCAGTTTTCATATTTAGTAAAGTGCCGGTATCGGAAATAAAGACAATCCACCTGGATAGTCATTCGAGAACCTCAAATAACCTGGCTAAAGTACTTTTAAAGTTTTATTGGAAGCTGGAGGTTGTATTTACCACTGACAGCGAGGCCGCAACTGATGCTATTGTATTGATCGGCGACAGAACCTTTGGTAAAAAGGATCAATATGCTTTTAGTTACGATATGGGGGAAGAATGGATGAACTTTACCGGGTTACCATTTCTGTATGCTGCATGGATAGCGAATAAAGTTATTCCTGAATACTTTATAAAGGAGTTTGATGAAGCGCTGAGATCAGGTTTGGATCATCGGAAGGAATTACTAAAGGAATTGCCCGAAGTGGAGCAGTTTGATATGGAAGATTACCTGATGAATAAGCTTAATTTCGAGCTGACAGACCAGAAACGTGAAGCTATGAATTTGTTTTTAGCGTATATGGAACGCCTTTAATTTTGTTAAAATAAATTTAGGCTTCATTAGAATTAAATTAAAAACTTTCAATAAAAGGCGAAGCCTACGAATGAAGGTGGTATATTTACGATTTTGTAAATTGAATCATTTTGGCCAAAGAAAAGAATAAAGAAACACCATTAATGCAACAGTACAATACGATTAAAGTAAAGTACCCTGGTGCATTATTATTGTTTAGAGTAGGGGATTTTTATGAGACTTTTGGTGAAGATGCCATAAAGACTTCACAAATATTAGGAATTGTATTGACAAGACGTGGCAATGGCCCGGGTGGTCATATTGAATTAGCGGGTTTTCCACATCATTCTTTAGAGACCTACCTTTCTAAACTTGTGCGCGCAGGACAGCGAGTAGCAATTTGCGATCAGCTCGAAGATCCAAAAACGACGAAAACAATTGTTAAAAGAGGTGTTACAGAGTTGGTTACGCCTGGGGTAGCCTATAACGATCAAATTCTTAACCAAAAAGCTAATAATTACCTTGCTGCAGTTTCCTTTGATAAAAATACTTATGGTGTCTCGCTTTTGGACATTTCAACAGGAGAATTTTTAGTTGCTCAAGGTAATGCCGAATATATCGATAAAGTGCTTCAGGGTTTTAAACCAACAGAAGTAGTTTTCCAAAAGAGTAAGAGAAAAGAGTTTCTGGAGCTTTTTGGTGATAAGTTTTACACTTATAACCTCGATGATTGGGCTTTTACTTTAGATTATGCCAATGAAACTTTAAACAAACATTTTGAGGTGAGTTCATTGAAGGGCTTTGGTGTTGAAAAATTGCAAATTGGTATTGTTGCTGCAGGGGTAGTACTTCATTATTTAAATGAAACGGAACACCGCAATTTAAGACACATTACTTCTTTGTCGAGATTAGAAGAAGAAAGGTTCATGTGGCTGGATCGGTTCACGATCAGAAACCTGGAACTGGTAAGTTCTGTAAATGATAATGCAGTAACCTTATTTGATGTTCTTGATCAAACTTGTACCCCTATGGGTGCCCGTATGTTGCACAAGTGGATAATTATGCCACTAAAAGAGCTTAAGCCAATACAGGAGCGTCTGGGTATGGTAGAATTTTTGGTCAGCAACAATGAACTTGTTAATGAACTGTTAACTGCTATTAAACAAATCGGTGATCTGGAAAGATTGATCTCTAAGGTAGGCCTTCAAAAAGTTGGTCCAAGAGAATTGTGCCAGTTAAAAAAGGCATTATACCATATTGAAGAGATTAAGAAACTGACCCATCAATCTAATAACCCTTTTCTTTCTATTATTGCCGATCAACTGAATCCTTGTTTATCGATCAGAGAGAAGCTGGAACGGGAACTTTTCCCTGATCCGCCGGCATTGTTAATCAAAGGGAATGTTATTGCCGACGGCATAGATGATGAATTAGACCGGTTACGAAAAATATCCTTTCATGGTAAAGATTACCTGATCGAAATTCAAAAAAGAGAGGCTATAGCAACGGGTATTCCATCGCTTAAAATAGCTTTTAACAATGTTTTTGGTTATTACCTGGAAGTTACCCATACACATAAGGATAAAGTTCCTGCAGATTGGTTAAGGAAACAAACTTTGGTTAATGCGGAGCGCTACATTACTCCTGAATTAAAGGAATACGAAGAACAAATTCTGGGAGCTGAAGAAAAAATACAACAAATAGAAGTTCGCTTGTATAATGAACTGATGTACCAGGTGGCTACTTATATTAAACCCATACAACTTAATGCCTATCTTATTGCACAGCTGGATGTTCTGCTTTGTTTTGCGCAGCTTGCCGTTAATAATCATTATGTTAAACCAGAATTAAATACTCAAAAAGTATTAGACATTAAAGGTGGCCGGCATCCGGTTATAGAGAAAAGATTGACCGTTGGTGAAGAATATATTACTAACGATGTGTTTCTGGATAATGACAGTCAGCAAATCATCATCATCACCGGACCGAATATGTCTGGTAAATCAGCTATTTTACGACAAACCGGTCTCATTGTATTGATGGCACAAATGGGTAGTTTTGTGCCTGCTAAATCTGCTGAAATTGGTTTAGTGGATAAAATTTTTACTAGGGTAGGTGCATCAGACAATTTATCGTCTGGTGAAAGTACGTTTATGGTAGAAATGAACGAAACAGCCAGCATTCTGAATAATATCTCAGATCGTAGCCTTATTTTATTAGATGAAATAGGAAGAGGCACAAGTACTTACGATGGTATTTCCATTGCCTGGTCTATTGCAGAGTTTCTACATACCCACCCCACGGCAAGACCTAAGACCTTGTTTGCAACGCATTATCATGAGTTAAATGAGCTTGCGAGTACGATGAACCGCATCAAAAATTATAATGTTACTATCAAAGAAGTAGGAAATAAAATAATTTTTCTCCGTAAATTAGTGCCTGGAGGAAGTGAACACAGTTTTGGAATACATGTGGCTAAAATGGCAGGTATGCCACCTAAGTTGATTGCCAGAGCCAATGAGATTTTAAAGAAATTGGAAATAGACCGTACTGAAGGTCAAAGTATTAAAGACAGCATTAAGAAAGTTCAAAACCAGGCCTATCAATTGCACATGTTTGCAATAGATGATCCAGTATTGGTTAAAATAAGGGATATGCTGAATAACCTTGATGTAAATGTTTTAACACCAGTGGAAGCCTTGCTGAAGCTGGATGAAATTCAAAGAGTAATTAAACAATAATACCATGGTTAAGAAATTATTGATAGTGATTGTGGCCTCCTGTGTGTTAAGCGCATGTAGCTCCAAAAGATATGTAGTGAAATCTTCAACTACTGCCGCGGCCGCGGCAGATGTAATGGCTAACTTAAAAAACAAATCCCTTTATACCTTTATTACTAATTGGGCAGGGGTGAAATATAAACTGGGTGGTCTGGATAAAAAAGGTATCGATTGCTCAGGTTTTGCTTTGTTGTTGAATAAGGAAATTTATGGTATTCAATTGCCAAGGAGGTCGCGGGATCAAGCTGAAGTGATAAAAAATACGAATCCTAGTCAACTCAAAGAGGGGGATTTAATTTTTTTCTCCTTTAGTGGCAATGAGGTAGATCATGTAGGCGTTTATCTTAAAGACGATTTCTTTGTTCATGCCTCAACGAATAGGGGTGTCGTTGTAGACTATATTAAAATACCCGCTTATCAGAATGCTTTAGTTAAAGCAGGACCTATAAAAGATGCACATTAAATAATTATAAAAAATGGCTGAGCCACAAAACGATTATTCTTTTTGGACAAGATACAAGAAGTTTGCCACAACAGAATTGCTCATGTACCTTATCATGATCATAGGAATTGCCCTCGGTATTATTTTCCTTAGCTAGACGCTATTGTAATTCAGGATAAATAATTGAGAATTAATGGATGATTTTAACGACTTTTGGTTGATACCAACTAGTCATTAAAAGATCGACATATACAATAGCATTTATTACAACATGAAATTAAATTTAAAACGCCCGCTTGCTTTTTTTGATTTAGAAACCACCGGCGTAAACGTTGGATCAGACAGGATCGTAGAAATTGCAATTTTAAAAGCAATGCCTGATGGTACAGAAGAAATCAAAACACTGAAAATTAATCCTCAGATGCCAATTCCCCTGCAATCGTCATTGATTCATGGAATTTATGAGGAGCATATTGCTAATGAACCGACCTTTAAAGATGTGGCTCAGGAGTTGGCAGATTTTATTAGTGATGCCGATCTTGCGGGGTATAATTCTAACCGTTTTGATATTCCCGTATTGCTGGAAGAATTTTTAAGAGCTGGAGTTGATTTGGATATGTCTGACAGAAAGTTTGTTGACGTTCAAAATATTTTCCACCAAATGGAACAACGTACTTTACGTGCAGCCTATAAATTTTATTGCAATAAAGAAATAATTAATGCGCACTCCGCAGAGGCTGATATTATAGCAACTTATCATGTTTTACTGGCGCAAATTGAACGCTATAAAGAGGTAGATTTCGAAGATAAACAAGGTAAAATTAGTCAGCCAGTACTCAATGATGTTGATGCGCTGCATATTTTCACTAACATGAATAAGCCTGTTGATTTTGCCGGCAGAATGGTTTACAATGAGCAGAATGAAGAGTGCTTTAATTTTGGTAAGCATAAAGGTAAAACTGTAGAACAGGTTTTTGATGTTGAACCTAGCTATTACGCCTGGATGAAACAGGGTGATTTTCCATTATATACGAAGAAAAAGCTGGAGGAGATTTGGGCAAGATGGAATAAGAAGAAGGATCAAAATAAAGCATTGAAACAACAAGCGGCGCAAAAAGCGGTTAAAATATCCCCAAAAACGGATCTTGGTGCAAATACTAAAGCTGATGTTAAGGAGGTTAAACCTCAAACTCAAAGCAAGCCACATCCTCATTTTAATAAACCACAGCAAAAAAAGGATAAACCTGCTGCGACCGTAACTAATGATATGTTAGACCAGCTGAAAATGAAATTTGGTAAATAGGTCTGCGCGAATGAAGGGGCTAAAATTATCATTTCTGCTTATTCTAGTAACTGCAGGGCTTTTTGCACAGCAAGTCCTGCAGTTACCTTCGGAAATACAAAATGCTTATACAAAGGGAACGCGTAATCTTAATGGTAAACCAGGATCTAGCTATTGGCAGAATACAGCAGATTATGAAATCAAGGCTTCCTTTGATCCTGGGACAAGGCTCTTGAAAGGAAATATCGAAATTGATTATGTTAACAATAGCCCCGATACCCTGAAACAGATTTGGTTTAAACTCTACCCTAATCTTTATAAAAAAGGGGTGGCCCGCAAAGCTAAAATCAACGAACGTGATCTTGGTGATGGGTTGCAAATTTCTACCTTCAAAATAGGAAGCCAAATGATTAGTGCAAAGGCCCGTGTTATAGCCGGAACAAATATGTCTGTTGCCATCGCCCCAATGGCGCCGGGCAAAAGTGTAAAGGTTAATATTAGTTATAGCTATGTTTTAAATAAAGGATCACATGTGCGTACTGGTCAGGTAGATGAAGGCTCTTATTTCATTGCTTATTTTTTTCCGAGAATTGCCGTTTATGATGATATTGACGGATGGAATAAATATCCTTATTCTGGCGACGAAGAGTTTTATAACGACTTTTGTGTTTTTAAAGCTGAACTCACCGTGCCAAAAGATTACGTAGTTTGGGCCACTGGTGATTTACTTAATGCAACTCATGTTTTTCAAAAAGAGATTGTAGATCGTATTCAACTTGCAGAAAGCAGTGATGAAGTGGTTGATGTGATTACAAAGGAAGACCTTGAAAATAAAAACGTAACCAAAGGCAAGCAACTTAATACATGGAAATTTGAGGCTAATCATGTAACCGATTTTGTATTTGCCATCAGCGACCATTATTTATGGAAATCCAGCAGCCTGGTTGTTGATTCTGCTACTTTAAGGAGGACAAGAGTTGATGCTGCATTTCACCCTGATCATAAAGATTACTACGAAGTAATATCTTTTGCCCGCAAAACAGTTCACGCCATGAGTCATACCTTTCCAAAATGGCCGTTTCCTTATAGTCATGAGACGATATTTGATGGCCTGGACCAAATGGAATATCCTATGATGGTGAACGATAACCCTGTTAACAAAAGGGAGGATGCCATTACCCTAACTGTTCATGAAATCTTTCATACGATGTTCCCTTTTTATATGGGGACCAACGAAACGAAATATGCCTGGATGGATGAAGGCTGGGCAACGATTGGAGAGTGGTTGATTGCACCAATGATTGATACCAATTTGATTGATTTATATGGTGTTGCACAAACAGGAGCAACATCTGGTTCTAAAAATGATAGCCCAATTATTACAAAAACCACAGCCTTAAAGGGGATAGGCATCTTTACTTCTTCTTATCCTAAACCAGGAATGGGTTATTTATTTATAAAAGATTACCTGGGTGATTCACTTTTCACGAAAGCTTTGCACCATTATATTGAACAATGGCAAGGTAAACATCCCATGCCTTATGATTTCTTTAACAGCATGAATGAAGGATCAGGAAAAAATTTGAATTGGTTTTGGCAACGCTGGTTTTTCGAAGACGGCGTAACGGATCTGGCTATTGCAGCAGTAGATAATAACGAACACGGGTATGCTATAAAAATCAAGAATAAAAGTGCTAAACATTTGCCGGTCGACTTACAGTTGGAATTTTCGGATGGTACATTCTCTAAAATCCATAAGACTATAGGCGTATGGGAAAGTGGGGAAGATATGATTACTATTCAAGTACTGGCAGCAAAAAGCTTGAAAAGCGTGATTCTCGGCAGCAGTCATGTGCCCGATAAAGATTTGAGCGACAATACTTTTAAAGTGAAATAATTAAAAATGCTCTCCGGACTTGTTTTTAATAAAATTTATATTGCGGGTAATACCCTTAAACTTTGTGCGCTTTACAGGAGAATTCTTGAAGATCGTTTTAAAGACATCCTCCGTAATATCCTCCCAGTCTTCTTTTTTCATTTCCATAAGGTTCTGATTAGGTTCGAATAAAGGTTCTGTGTGTGGAGTGGAAAAGCGGTTCCAGGGACAAACATCCTGGCAGATGTCACAGCCAAACATCCAGTTTTCCATTTTACCGTGAAAAGCAGCAGGGATTTCTTCTTTTAATTCTATGGTCAGGTACGAAATACATTTATTGGCATCCACAATAGAGGGGGCAATGATAGCTTCAGTAGGACAAGCATCTATACATTTAGTACAGCTTCCACAATGATCGCTTGTAAAAGGGTAATCATAGGCCAGCTCCAGGTCAATAATTAATTCAGCAAGAAAAAAGAAAGAACCTGATTTTTTACTGATGATATTGCTGTTTTTACCTACCCAACCAATTCCAGCTTTTTTTGCCCAGGCGCGGTCTAATACAGGTGCAGAATCTACAAATGCCCTTCCACTAACTTCACCGATATACTGCTGGATAAATTGAAGTAGTTGAAAAAGCTTATCCTTAATCACCAGATGGTAATCTGTTCCAAAAGCATATTTAGAGATTTTTGGTGCTTCAGGATCTTCTTGTTTTTTGGATGGGAAATAATTTAAAGATAAGGAAATGACAGATTTAGCACCTTCTACTAAAAGTCTTGGATCAAGTCTTTTGTCGAAATTGTTTTCCATGTAACTCATCTGTCCATGGTGATTTTGATGGAGCCAATTTGTTAATCTTGGTGCTTCCTCTTCCAGAAAACCAGCCTTAGCAATACCACATTGCAGAAAGCCCAAACGTAGGGCTTCCTCCTTAATCAGCTGGCTGTAAGAAGCGGAATTATTGAACATATAAAGCAAAGATAAGTTTTAAAGCCTAAAACCATTTACGGATTAAACTGTTATCTATATAATTAAACTATATGTCATGGAAAATAAGGAAACACATCCCGAAGATAGAGGTAAAACAGTTAAACCTATTGAGCATGATTATGCACAACATGAAAACGATCCAGGGCCATCGCCAGAGGCTGTTTTCGAATATGATAAAGAAGGGGCGTCCAAAGCTATGAAATGGATTATCCCTGTCCTTATCGTCATCTTATTAATTGTTTACTGGATCGTGTTTTATTAGGTGATTTATTTCAATAACTTCACTTCATAAAGGTCATTACGACGATCTTTCATTACCCTAACGGTGCCAAAGTGGTGGAGTTCATCCAGCAAATGTAAATCTACATCCACCACTAGTACCATTTCTGTATTCGGGGTAGTTTCTGCTTTAACCGCATTGGTTGGAAAAGCAAAATCAGATGGTGTAAATACAGCCGATTGTGCAAATTGTATATCCATGTTATTTACTTTAGGCAGGTTACCAACACACCCTGCAATAGCGACATAACATTCATTTTCAATGGCTCTTGCTTCAGCACATTTTCTTACCCGGGTATAGCCGTTTTGGGTATCTGTCAAGAAAGGAACAAATAAAATCTGCATACCCTGGTCTGCATAAATTCTGCTCAATTCCGGGAATTCTACATCATAACAAATCAAAATCCCTATTTTTCCACAGTCGGTATCAAAAACCTTTATTTTGTCGCCCCCTACCATACCATAATACTTTTGCTCATTTGGGGTAATGTGTATTTTGCGGTATTCATCGGTTTTACCACTCCTATGGCATAAGTAGGTGGCATTATACAATTTATTGTTTTCTTTATCAATGATAGGCATACTGCCAGAAATAACATTTACATTATAGGAAACTGCATATTCCTGAATTTGAGCAACAATTTCTTCTGTTTGTTCTGCAAGCAAACGCATAGCTTCCATTTCCGGTAAATGATTGTATGGGTGCAATAGAGGGGTGTTGAAAAACTCAGGGAACATTACAAAGTCAGACTTGTAACCACTTAATACATCCACAAAAAACTTTATTTGCTCAAAAAAGGCTTCTCTATCATCAAATAGCCGCATTTGCCATTGTACAAGACCAATTCTGATCGTTTTAGCCGATCGTGCAGAAGCGTCAATACCCTGGTAGTAAATGTTATTCCATTCTAACAGGGTAGCAAAATCTTTAGATTCATGATCACCGGGAAGGTAGTTTTTAAGTACTTTGATGACATGGAAATCATTGGAGATTTGAAAAGTCAGGGTAGGATCAAAAATCTCTTTAGCTTTAACTTTATCTATATAGGCCCTTGGCGATAAGGTTTCTGAATATTCATGATAACCTGGAATCCTGCCACCAGCGATGATACTTTTGAGGTTCAAGCTTTCACAAAGTTCTTTACGTGCTTCATATAATCTTCTTCCCAATCTCAAACCTCTGAATTCAGGGCTTACAAATATCTCAATTCCATACAATACATCTCCGTTTGGGTCATGTGTAGAGAAGGTATAACTACCAGTAATCATTTGGTAAGTATGTTTATCACCATACTGATCGTAATCAACAATAATGGCAAGAGAGCAGGCAACTACTTTATCGTCAACAGCAATACATAGTTGACCTTCTGGGAAAAGCTTAAGTAATTTTGCTATTGTAGCTTTACTCCATATCTGACCACCCAGGGTATCATAGGCCTGAGCCATAGATTCTTTCAGGTCGTCATAATCTTCTAATGTTAATTTTCTAAGTTCAATATTCATTTTGATAGGTATTGTTTTCCAAGTAAATGGAGTTATATTTAAAACAACCGGCCTGTTTGTGACTGGTAAGTTCTTTTTAAGTGGATATATGCTGCTTCAGTAACCTCCCGGCCTCTGGAAGTACGCATTAAATATCCTTCCTGAATTAAGAAAGGCTCATAAACTTCTTCTATAGTGCCTTCATCCTCACCAACAGCGGTAGCGATGGTTTTTACACCAACAGGTCCACCTTTAAATTTATCAATTATAGTTAATAGAATTTTATTGTCCATTTCATCCAGGCCATGCTCATCAACATTTAAGGCAGTCAGCGCAAAACGGGCAATTTCAGTATCAATTTCACCATTACCTTTAATTTGGGCGAAATCTCGAGTCCGGCGCAATAAAGCATTAGCAATACGTGGAGTACCACGGCTACGTCGGGCTATTTCATAAGCACCTTCATCTGTAATTGGCGTTTTTAATATTTCTGAAGACCGCTGAACGATGGTTGTCAATAATTTAGCATCATAATAAGCTAGACGGGCATTAATTCCAAACCTAGCCCTTAAAGGTGCAGTTAACAAACCTGAACGGGTAGTAGCGCCAACAAGGGTAAAAGGATTTAGATTTATTTGTACAGAGCGGGCATTTGGCCCGCTCTCCAGCATGATATCAATTTTAAAGTCCTCCATAGCCGAATAAAGGTATTCTTCAACTAAAGGACTTAGGCGGTGAATCTCATCAATAAAAAGTATATCTCCAGTATCAAGGTTAGTCAATAATCCGGCCAAATCACCAGGTTTATCTAAAACAGGACCTGAAGTAACCTTAATTCCCGTATTCATTTCGTTAGCAATGATGTAGGATAAGGTTGTTTTTCCTAAGCCTGGAGGGCCATGCAGGAGTACATGATCCAGGGATTCGCCACGTAGTTTTGCTGCCTTTACAAAAATCTTAAGATTTTCCATGATCTTCTCCTGACCAGTAAAATCATCAAAATTTTGAGGCCGTAACACTTTTTCTATTTCACGTTCAACCGGCGTCAGGTTTTCTGAAGAGGCATCAAGATTTTCGTTCATTTTGTAAAGTTAAGTTTATGAAAATTAAAATTTGCTGAACTTAGCAGCTACTGTTGCTTCTTTTACTCCTTTGCTATAGTTGTAAAAACCCTCACCAGATTTAATGCCCTTTTTTCCAGCCATGACCATGTTAACCAATAACGGACAAGGAGCATATTTAGCATTTCCAAAACCATCATGTAACACGTTTAATATAGCCAAACAAACATCAAGGCCAATAAAGTCGGCCAGTTGCAAAGGGCCCATGGGATGAGCCATACCTAATTTCATCACAGTATCGATTTCATTTACCCCCGCAACACCTTCAAACAAAGTGTATATAGCCTCATTGATCATAGGCATTAAAATGCGGTTGGCTACAAAACCAGGATAATCATTTACTTCAACAGGAACTTTACCTAAATTAGCGGAAAGCTCCATGATTCTGGAAGTTGTGTCATCACTAGTAGCATATCCTCTGATTACTTCCACAAGCTTCATTATCGGAACCGGGTTCATGAAATGCATGCCAATAACTTTGTCGCCACGACTGGTAACCGAAGCAATTTGTGTGATAGAGATGGAGGAAGTATTGCTGGCAATTATGGCATTAGGTTTAGCAAAAACTTCGAGTTCTCTAAAGATCTGCAGCTTAAGCTGTAGGTTTTCTGTGGCTGCCTCTACAATTAAATCTGCCTCTGCAACACCACTTTCCATGTGGGTAGACTTGCAGATATTAAGGAGTATTTCTTTTTTTTGTTTTTCTGTGATGGTTCCTTTACTTACCTGGCGGTCAAGGTTTTTAGCTATTGTAGCAAGACCTATTGTTAGGGCTTCCTCAGTTATATCTATTAAAACTACTTTATATCCAAATTGGGCAAAAGTATGTGCAATGCCATTACCCATGGTTCCTGAACCAATTACTGCTATATTCTTCATTTATAATTTATGGTGCTAATCTATTAATCATCCAGTTGCCATCTACTAGTTGGTATTGAATCCGGTCGTGAAGTCTACTGGATCTTCCCTGCCAAAATTCAATAAGAGTAGGTTTTACCACATAGCCGCCCCAATGTTCTGGTCTTGGTATTTCTTTGTTTTCAAACTGTTCGGTAAGCTCATTCACTTTAATTTCAAGCATATTCCGATTATCGATAACACTACTTTGAGGAGAGGCAACCGCTCCAATTTGGCTACCGATGGGGCGGGAGTGGAAGTACTGATCAGAAATTTGAGGATCAACTTTAGACACACTGCCTTCAATGCGCACTTGTCTTTCAAGCTCTGCCCAGAAAAATACGAGGGCCGCATGAGGATTTTCAGCGAGCTCCAATCCCTTCTGACTTTTATAATTAGTGTAAAACCTGAAGCCATGTTCATTAAATCCTTTTAAAAGAACAATTCTTGCCGAGGGTTTACCCGTTTTATCTGCTGTCGCCAAGGTCATTACATTAGGCTCATAAAGTTTAGCCGTCATCGCCTCAGTAAACCAAAGCGCAAATTGTGCTATTGGGTTTACATCAATTTCTTGTTCGGTAAGTTCCGCAGAACGATAATCCTGCCTTAAATTTTGTAAAGTTTCGATGGTTAAATCCATACTACAAAAATAGGTTTTAGTTTAATCAAAATTATCAGTAATTTTCCGAAATGTTAACTCAATTAGAGCCTTCCGCCGGTAAACTACTCATTTCAGAACCATTTTTAAATGACCCGAATTTTCAGCGTTCCGTGATCTATATTGCAGAGTATTCTGAAGAAGGAACTTTGGGCTTTGTGCTCAATCAAAAAAGCGATTTATTACTCTGTGATTTGTTGCCTGAACTGGAAGAAGCAAAGTTTCCGGTTTATTTTGGAGGCCCTGTGGGTACAGATACCCTGCACCTTATTCACCGTTGTTACGATAAAATGAACGATGGGGAAGAAGTAGCTCCCGGTATCTATTATGGTGGGAATTTAGAAACCCTGCGTGTTTTAATTGCTAACCATGACATTTCCGAACAAGAAATTAAGTTTTTTGTAGGTTACTCTGGTTGGGGTGCAGAACAGTTAACTGCAGAAATTAAAGAAAACACCTGGATTGTGTCAGATCAATTTCACCCCGATGTGTTGTTTTCAAACAATGAGGAGGAAGTGTGGCGTGAGGTCATCATTAACTTGGGACCGAAATATGCGCATGTGAGTAGATTTCCTCAAAATCCAAATTTGAATTAGCAAAAAGTCTTGCTTTTTTTAAAACTATCTTTACGCTTATGAAGCAATAATCCTATTAATGACCTTTGTTGTTTAGCATAGGAACACACTGTTTATAGGAATTTTTTTTTGCTTTTTCTTTAAGAAAATTAATTCCTTTAATTGATAAGTTTTGTCTTAAGGTGTAGAATTAATTCCTGATATTAGAGAAATAAATTACAAGATGAATCAAGGCGATCAAATCAATCGAAATAATCATAGTAGAATCACAACGCTTTTTACAGAAAATTTAGGTTACACCTATCTTGGCAACTGGGAAGAGCTGGCTGGTAACAGTAATATTGAAGAAAGGCATTTAAGCCATTATCTTTCCACGCAGGGCTATAACGCTGTCCAGGTCAGTAAAGTGATTTATGAATTGAAGCAAGCAGTCAATAGTTTCAGCGATGACTTATATCAGAAAAATAAAAAGGTTTTCTCTCTTTTACGCAATGGTGTGCAGATTAATGAAGGAGCAGGGACTCAAAATACCGTAGTAAGACTTATCGACTGGAAAAACACGGATAATAATGATTTTGGTATAGCCGAAGAAGTAAATATTAAAGGCAATAAGTTTAAAAGGCCCGACCTGGTGTTCTATGTTAATGGCATCGCATTAGGTTTGTTAGAATTGAAAAAAAGTCATGTTGATATTTCTGAAGGTATTCAGCAATCTATAATTGCGCAGCAAGGTTATTTTAATGAATCCTTTTTCTCTACGATACAATTTGTAATGGCTGGAAATGATACCCAGGGTTTACGCTATGGGACAATAAAAACAGAAGAAAAACTATACTTGAATTGGAATGAAGAGATTGCAGAAGGCACCGCGTTGGAGCTGGACCAATACCTCATCAAGATTTGCAATAAAGAGCGTTTCTTATCGCTGATTTATGAAGGTGTAGTGTTTGATTCCGGAAAGAAAAAGCTATTATCAGCATCACAATATTTTACCCTTAAAGCTGCTCAGGGACGAATTCAGCAGAAAGAAGGAGGCATTATCTGGTATACTCCGGGGGCAGGTAAAACTAGTCTGATGGTGCTGCTATCAAAATGGATCCTTGAAAACTACAGTAATGCAAGGGTTATCATTTTAACAGACAGCGCTGACTTGGATAAGCAAATTGAAGCCTTGTTTAATGAAAATGGAGAAACGATAAAAAGAGCAAATAATGGTAAAAAGTTATTGCAGCAGCTTAGTCAGCCGGCATCAAGATTATTATGCGCTTTAGTTCATAAGTTTGGAAAAAAATCTGAAGATAATGTAGAAGAATTCATCAAAGAACTGGAAGCAAACCCCGTTGACACTAGTGTTGAATTATTTGTTTTCGTAGATGATTGTCACCATGCACAAAGTAGTAAATTATATCTGACTATGAAGATGCTATTACAGCAGGCCATTTTTATCGGTTTTACAGGAAGCGTACTCCTTAAAAAAGACAAAAAAATTACAGAAGAAGTATTTGGTTCCTACATCAACAGCAATAAATTAAACGAAATTAAATATGCCGAGGTAGAATAAACTTAGTTACCTTCCATTTCCTCGGCTGTCTCTTCCACTTTTTTCTTTAGCTCATCTTTATAAGCCTGCATTTTAATTGTCAGGTCAGGATTGGCTGTAGCCAGAATTTGTGTGGCTAATAAACCAGCGTTCTTAGCAGCATTAAGGGCTACTGTAGCCACCGGAATACCGTTTGGCATTTGAAGAATAGACAAAATGGAGTCCCAGCCATCTATAGAATTTGAAGATTTTACTGGGACGCCTATAACAGGTAGTACTGTAATTGAAGCAACCATACCCGGTAAATGTGCAGCACCACCAGCACCTGCAATAATAACTTTTAAACCTCTTGAAGCAGCTTCTTTAGCATAGGCAAACATTCTTTCGGGTGTACGGTGGGCAGAAACAACAGTCATTTCGAACTCAATACCAAAATCCTTTAATATATCGGCAGCATCTTGCATAATATGTAAATCAGATTTGCTACCCATAATTATCCCTACTTGTGCACTCATTTTTTCTTGCTTTTATATATTCTTTTAAAAATTATTTATTTTCTTTGGTATGGTTTTAGGGTAAATCAATTCTTTCAGGTTAAGAAGTAATTATAAATTCCTGGAAGGTTATGAAATTACTTTCAATACTTGTTTAATGTAATTTGCTTTTTCAATAGCACTTTCGCGGTTTTGGTCTACCACGGTAACATGCCCCATCTTACGGAAAGGTTTGGTATATTTTTTACCATAAAGGTGTATGTAAACCCCATCCAAGGTCATTATTTTTTCTAATCCTTTATATTTGGCTACTCCATCATGACCTTTTTCACCTAACAAATTGATCATTACAGCATTATTAATGCAGCGTGTATCACCTAAAGGGAGGTTAAATATTGAACGCAGGTGTTGATTAAACTGTGAAACATAATTACCTTCAATGGTCTGGTGACCGCTGTTATGTGGTCGTGGAGCTAGTTCATTGACCAGGATATCTCCATTTTTAGTCACAAACATTTCTACAGCCAATAAGCCAGTGATGTTTAAAGCCGAGGCGATATTTTTTGCGATCACTTCGGCTCTGTTTTGTAAAGCCTCCGGGTAAGTAGAGGGGCTGATCAAAAATTCTACTAAATTAACCTCTGCATTAAATTCCATTTCCACTATAGGGAAAGTTCTAACATCGCCCTTCGAGTTACGAGAAACGATTATGGCAATTTCTTTTTCGAAATCAATAAGCTCTTCAATCAGGCAAGGACCTTCAAAAGCATTCTCCAGGTCTTTAGCGGAATCAATTTTCATTACACCCTTGCCATCGTAACCATCTTTACGTTGCTTTAACATATAAGGATAAGCAAAGCCGCTGTTCCTCATTTCTTCTTGGCCAGTTACGAGTATGAAAGGAGCGGTAGGGATGTCGTTTTCTTTAAAAAATTGTTTCTGAACGCCTTTATCCTGAATCAGGCGGATTACTCTTGATTGAGGAAAAACTTGTTTTCCTTCTTTCTCTAATTGCTCCAGCGCTTCAATGTTTACTTTTTCAATTTCAATGGTGATAATATCTGCTTTTTGTCCGAAATTATATACCGTATCATAATCTGTAATAGAGCCACATTCGAAATAATTTGAAATGTATTTACAAGGCGCATTGGTGTCTGGATCTAAAACTAGCGTAGTAACATTATAATTAATGGCTTCCTGGATCAACATTCGCCCTAATTGGCCACCACCTAAAATTCCTAATTTTAAATCACTTATCTGTTTTGCCATGTCAATATGAAAAAGTTATGCTTATTTTGCACAAAAATAACAATATAAACGGATTGATGGATGCGGATGCTATAATTATTGGTGGGGGTGCTTGCGGTTTGATGTGTGCAGTGCAGGCAGGTTTTTTAGGAAAAAAGGTGATTATACTCGAAAAAGCCCCTCAACCGGGTGCTAAAATACTTATTTCAGGTGGTGGGCGATGTAATTTTACGAATCTCTTTGCCAGCGATGAACAATTTATTTCTCAAAATAAACATTTTCTTAAATCTGCCTTTATGCAGTGGACTGTTGAAGATACCATTAGTTTTTTTGAAACTTACGGCATCACCGGTAAAGAGAAAACCTTAGGTCAGCTGTTTCCAGAAGGAAAAAATGCAAAAGATGTGGTCAGTGTTTTCACAGACTTATGTCGGGATCTGGATCAGCAGATCAGGTGCGATGCCAATATCACGGAGGTTAATAAAACAGGACAAGGTTACCAGGTTATTTATGAAAAAGGAGGGAAAACTTTACAACTGGAAACCGCAAAACTGGTGATTGCAACCGGTGGTTTGCCGATTCCTAAAATGGGCGCTACAGATTTTGCGCTGCGCTTTGCGAAGAAACATAGCTTAAATATTGTAGAAACGGCACCGGCACTTGTTCCTTTAACCATTACGGGAAAAGACGAATCCTGGTATGCGCAGTTGTCTGGTAATGCTGTTTTTTGTGAGGTAAGTAATGAAAAGATCTCTTTTGAAGAGAACTTGCTTTTTACACATTGGGGTTTAAGTGGACCCGCGGTTTTGCAAATTTCATCATACTGGAGGCCGGGAGAGGTGATCAATATTGATTTACTACCCCGTCAAAATATGACTGCACTGATCAATGAAGAGCGGAATAACAATGGTAAAACATTATTATCAACCTTATTTAACCGCTTATACACCCGTAAATTCACAGAAGCTATGGGTAAATTCCTTCCTGTTGATAAGCCCGTGGCTGCTTTAACAAAGGCGGAGATAGAATTGGTACACCACACTATTCACCTGTTTAAAGTTAAGCCTGCAGGAGATAAAGGATACGATAAAGCCGAAGTAATGCGTGGCGGTATTCATACCAACGAGCTTTCCTCAAAAACTTTAGCCTGTAAAAAACTTCCAGGTGTATATTTTGGTGGCGAGTGTGTTGATGTAACCGGATGGCTTGGTGGTTATAATTTTCAATGGGCCTGGGCAAGCGGTTACGTTATTGCACAAAATATTTAAAGCAACAATGTGTTGAATTCGTTTATTGCTGATCGTTCCTTCTACTCCTTAATTAAAACCCTGAAATTTGAAACAAGGTAAAACCCTCGCAGCTATAATCGCTGTTTTTGTGGTTTCTTCCTTTAAAACCGTCCATGAAGTGGCTCCAACTGCTGCGAACCCTATTATGGACGTGTCGAAAGCTGCAACAGCTTTTAAAGTAGATATGGAACAAAGTAAGCTGACCTGGCTTGCCAAGAAAGTTACAGGCGAGCATGCTGGAACTATAAATGTGAGTTCAGGCTCGCTCCTTATTGAAAAAAACGTCTTAAAACGTGGTAGTTTCGAATTAGACACCAAATCAATTACTGTAACGGATATTACTGATAAAACAAGTAACTCAAAGTTGTTAGGTCACCTGAAAAGTGATGATTTTTTTGCCGTTAATAAATTTGGTAATGCAAATTTGGTAATTACTTCTGCCAAGAATAAGGGTGGAGGGTTATATAATATTAAGGGTGATAAAACTATCTATGATGACTTTGAACTTAATATTCAGCTGGTTGCAAGTAAGTAAGTTAATATTGCGTCAATAACCTGTCAAGACTGCCTTAACGGTGAGTCAAGGGTTTCTTCGGCAAAAGGTTGACTCACTGTTGACTCACCCTTGACTCACTGTTGACTCATTATGAAGTCAATGTGTCTTATCCTGTCTTATCCTAAAATAGCTATACAGGAGTTGAATTAATACTGAAAGTATTATACAATAATTTTTGATAATCCTAAGATGGTTATACAAGCAGGATTTTGCTTGTTTTTATACACTTTGTCTTTCCCTCTTTTGCGGAGCGGGCCAGTTTCTAAATGTGCTTTTTCTGGCGTTAAAAAATCACAGCTGGCATGGAGCCTGAGTTCTTGAAAGGTTATGGTCGGTTTGCCAAAACAATCGTGTTCTGTAGAGATATAGATCATGCCGAAAGAATGCGTTCCGCCTTGGCTTATCAAAATAGGGATTTAGTTGCGAGAAACCACAAGTACATTATGCGTATTACTGTTGATAACGACGAAAGAAAAAGCGAATTAGACAATTTTAATGATCCTGAAGTTGTGTATCCAGTAATAGCTACAACATCCGAATTAATGACAACTGGTGAAGCTGCTAATCCCTGATTTATGTTCATTTTAAGGCGTTTTAAATATAAACAAATATTATCCAGATGTGCATTTTGAAATCGGCAACAAACCAAGTTCTAGATTTAAATTAGAGGAAATATTTAAATAAGAAAGGGTTGTACAAAAGGATATGGCGATCGACTGTAATAATTGCAGCATTGAGGATAAAACAGAATAAACTTTTATACCGTGATGCTTATAAGATTACAGGATTAAGGGGAGATACATATCAAAATTTTGTAACTAAACATCTCTTCTAATCTAGTATGGCAGCTCCATTTGTTTTAGATAGCAACTTCTTTATTCAAGCACATAGAATGCATTACCCAATGGATGTTGTGCCAAGTTTTTGGCTAAAAATTAAAGAGTTGGCTAAAAATGGAATAATTGTTTCTATAGATAAGGTGAAAGATGAGATACATTTAAATGTTATTCTCTTAAATATTACCATCTCGTTAAATAAGACAAGATGCAATCTTGATTTTTTTGGAACTAAGCAACAACCTGATTTTTCTTAAAAATCTAGAATATGAAACTGTAACCCCTCCTAAAAATCGGATTGTATAAAAGGCGAAATTTCGTAACTTTAAAACAGCCGATAATACCTTTACTTTCTCAAATCAGGCAACAATAGTAAATCCGCCACTTTATATCAAGACTTTTGGACAAAAAAAACGATCAAGTAAAAAACATGTTCTACTTGATCGCCTTTAAAGATTAATTATAAAAGGATACCTTTTGAATGCCCCCATTTTAACGAGGGCATTTTTAATACCTATTTAAAACAAAGTTTTCTAATCACATTCCGGAACAGTGAAAGTATGGGTTTCAGCGTCTGCAGTTGGCATTCCATAACCCATTCCTTTATTATCTTCGAACCATAATTTAGCCCTTGCTTTTTGTCTGGTGCCTGTTTCATTCATGGAGAAGCTATCATACAAACGACCATTGATCATTACAAATTTAATTTTTTCAGAATTTCTGATGTCTTCTAAAGGATTGGCATCGATCACCACCAGATCTGCAAGTTTACCTTTTTCTAAAGATCCTATTTCTTTCTCCATGCCCAGGTAAGCAGCACCATTAATGGTGGCACATTTAATAGCCTGCAGTGGTGTCATACCACCTTGTACCAACATCCACAATTCCCAATGTGCACCCAAGCCCTGAATCTGGCCATGGGCACCAAGGTTAACTTTGGTGCCGCCATCAGCGATGTGTTTCACTGCTTTGGAAACCTCAATATGTCCGTAATCACCATACTCGGCGGTGGTTCTTCTTCTGGCACGCTGATCAATGATAGCCCTTGGCGTAAAAGCCATCAATCTTTCATTCTCCCAAACATTGGTTCTGTCGTACCAAAAATTTTCACCCCATTGCGAACCATAACTCACAATTAGCGTAGGAGTGTAGGCAACTTTGGTATTATTCCAAAAACTAGTAACATCTTTATAAACCGGGGCAACAGGAATGCTGTGCTCAATGCCCGTATGACCATCGGCAATCATATTCATGTTTGTAGAGAAGGTAGAACCACCCTCAGGAACCACCTCCATTTTCAACAGCCTTGCCGCTTCCAATATTTGCTGGCGCTGCTCTCTACGCGGTTGATTATAAGATTTTACCGAAAAAGCACCCACCGCTTTTAATCGGCGTAAGCTCGACAGTGCATCATCCAAGTTGTTAATGACCACCTTGAAATCGCCATCAGCACCATATAAAATAGAACCTGTAGAATATAAACGAGGGCCAACCATTCTGCCGGCTTTCAACATTTCACTCTGACTAAACACCATTTCTGTATTGCTGGAAGGATCGTGTGCTGTGGTAACACCAAAAGCAAGATTAGCCAGGTACGACCAGTCCTGCTGCGGACTTACACCATCCGGACTGGTTCTTAAATGTGCATGCACATCAACCATTCCTGGCATAATTGTTTTTCCGGTAACATCTACTACAATTGCATGCTCAGGAATGATCACTTTTTCCGTTTTTCCAATATCAATAATCTTATTGTTCTCCACAATGATTGTTCCTACTTCAATAACATCCCCATCATTCATGGTAATAATTCTGGCTCCTTTTAAAGCCAATAAACCTGTAGGCAAATCGCTGTTGAGCCTTAAACCCATGGCAATTCCTGTTTGACTACTATCTACCTTTTCATTCTCGAAATTAAAGGCCTGCTGTACATCTTTGCTGAAATATTCCTCACCTAAGGTCCAGAACAGTTTTTTGCTGTCGCCACTCCAATGAATATAGCTTCCCCCGTCTTTAGTTACCCTGGTTACCGGGATGGATTTATTTCCTGAGGAGAGGTCTAATTCAGTACCTGTGGTAACCATTGGGGTAATATATACGTTGAAAAGTTCTGTAAATGCCATCCATTTGCCATCCTTGCTAGGAGCAAAGGAGTTGGCATAGGTAGAAGTATAATGCGTTCTTTCATGGTTGCCATTTAAGTCAATACTTTTGAAAGCTTTTTTACCGCCACTATTACTTTGGAAATAAATGCGACTGCCATCGGTATTAAACTGCGGCTTAATACCATGATCAGAAAGGAATGTTTTATTGGCCCCTGTGGCAGAAATGGTATAAATGCCAGTTTTCATGCCATACGTTAGTCCTAAAACTTGGTTGCCGCTTCCTTTAATATAAACTATTTTATCCCCTTTAATGGAATAAGTTGGGGAATGATAAAAACCTTTTTCCTCAGTTAGCGTGATCGTTTTTCCAGATTTCAAATCTGTTCGTTTAATAGCACCTTTAAGTTCATCGCTCCAGGTGGTATAAATAACAAATTTTCCATCCGGACTAATTTCAGGTTCAAATTCAAAATCTGTTCCGTTTGTTACTCTTTGTGCTTGGCCGTTGGGCAACTCTTTTTTGTATAAATAACCTGCTGCGTTAAAAACCACTGATTTTCCATCTGGAGCAGTAGTTAGCTGTCTGATCATTTTAACCGAAAAGTCATTGCTGAATACCTGCTGTGGAAAATGCAGTGCTTCTTGTACGGTTTGTACACTATTGACCTGGAAAGGTATTTCTGCTGTTTGCAGGGTATTTAAGTCTATTTTTTTGATTTTTCCTTTAGCATAGAAAATCAGGTTTTTCGAATCTGGTGTCCAAGCGAAATTAGGATAAACACCAAATATTGCCCAGGTTTCCTGCTGGTCGTGAGAGAGGTCTTCAAATACCGGCCATTCTTCGCCAGTTTTAAGGTTTTGCATGTATAGAGCGCTTTTCAACCGCACTCTTTTAACATAAGCCATCATTTGTCCGTCAGGAGATATTTGTGGTCTGGCAGCACCACCCTGCTGGGCAATAAAATTAGTGAGTTTACCTGTGGTTAAATTTAACTGGCGGATGGCATAAATCATTCCGTTAGGGTCTTTGCTGTATTCAAAGTTTGGTCCAGGGCTCATGTCTTCACTAAAATAAAGATACTTTCCATCAGGAGATACATTAGGTTCACCGGCATCCTGTTGGTCATTTTTTCTTTTGGTGAGCTGCACGCCATCACCACCATAAATGCTATAGAGCCACATTTCTCCAGCGCCCAAAGAACGTGTACCGGTAAAATGTTTCCGGGCAATTAAATACTCACTATTTGGCATCCAGGTGGCGTTATTTAATAACCGAAAGTTTTCTTTCGTAATTTGTCTTTTATTCGACCCGTCACGGTTCATCATCCAGATGTTATCCGCACCGCTTTTGTCGCTGGTATAAGAAATATATTTCCCATCCGGACTAAACCGTGGCTGTATATCCCAGGCTACACCTCCGCTCAATACTTTGGCCGTACCGCCACTTACAGGCATCACGTAAATGTCGCCCAATAAATCAAATACAATTTCTTTTCCGTCGGCACTCACATCAAGGTTCATCCATGTGCCTTCATTGGTGCTAATGTTGAAGTTTTTAACTGTCCCTTTGTATTTTTCTATATCCCACTTAGGGTTTTCTTGCTTATTTTGGGAAAAAGCTGGAATAAAAAAGACTGATAAAAGGATAACAAGTAGAAATTTACGCATATTGAAAAAAGATTAGCTAAACTGTTGAAGCCTGCAATTTAATAATATCAGTTCATTTTTATAGTTTTGGACACAACCTTTTATGGATAAAGCAGAAATTTTAAAAGAATATTGGGGATTTGATGCTTTCAGGCCATTGCAGGATGATATAATTGATGCTGTTTTGGAAAATAAAGATACTTTGGTATTACTACCTACCGGTGGGGGTAAATCATTGTGTTTTCAAATTCCTGCACTGGTAAAGGAAGGAATTTGCTTGGTTATTTCGCCATTAATTGCGTTGATGAAAGACCAGGTTGAGAATTTAAAGGCTAAAGGTATTGAAGCTGTAGCCATTTATGCGGGAATGGGGAAAAGAGAAATCGACATCCTGCTGGATAACTGCATTTATGGCAAAATAAAATTCTTATACCTTTCTCCAGAACGCTTATTGTCGGAAATTGTAAAAGAACGGATTTCCTATATGAACGTAAATTTGATTGCCGTTGATGAAGCACATTGTATCTCTCAATGGGGATATGATTTCAGACCGCCTTACATGCAGATCAAGGATTTACGCCTAATCCACCCAAAAGTGCCTGTCATAGCACTTACCGCTACCGCAACACAATATGTTAGGGCAGATATAATAGATAAACTGGAGCTTACGGCACCCAAGGTTTTTGTTAAAAGTTTTGCGCGTAAAAACCTGTGTTATGTAGTGTTTGACCTGGAAGATAAGTATAGAAAACTAATTGATATTGCAAGAAATGTTAAAGGCTGCGGACTTGTCTATGTGAGAAATAGAAGGGAGACGGCAGAAGTTTCGCTTTTTCTGAAAAGAAATCAAATCTCTGCAGATTTTTACCATGCCGGTTTACCCCGAGACGAACGCTCCAGGAAACAGGAGGATTGGAAGAGTGATAAAATCAGGATCATGGTTGCAACCAATGCTTTTGGCATGGGTATCGATAAGCCAGATGTTCGTTTTGTGGTGCATTTAGACCTTCCTGAAAGTTTAGAAGCCTATTATCAGGAAGCTGGAAGGGCCGGCCGTGACGGAAATCGTGCCTTTGCTGTTTTACTGGCCAACAAATCTGATCAGCATTCACTGAAACAGAAATATACTAATAACTTTCCTTCTGTAGAAGAAATAAAGAAGACTTATCATTACCTAGGTAGTTATTATCAGCTGGCTTATGGGGTAGGACAAGGGTTGAGTTTCCCTTTTGAACTAGCCGATTTTTGTAAGAAATTTGATTTAGGGGTGCTTAAAAGTATTGGTGCTTTAAAGTTTTTAGAACATGATGGTTATTTGACGCTATCAGAAAATATATTCCTTCCATCCAGGGTATTGGTATTGTTGAATAATGAAGATTTATATCGTTTCCAGATTGAAAATGCGGGTTTTGATCCATTAATTAAAACCTTGCTAAGGTCTTACGGCGGAGCTTTTGATCAATATGTAAAGATAAAAGAAGATGAGCTGGCTAAAAGACTGGGTATTTCTTACAATACTGTTGTCGCAATGTTAAAAAGACTGCAGGACCAGGAAGTGATTTCTTATTTGCCACAAACGGATCAGCCACAATTGCAGTTTATTTTACCTAGGGCTGATCAGTTGCACTTAGATATTGATGTGAAATACATTGAACTGCGAAAAAAAATACAGGAAGATCAGATCAAAGCGGTATTGGCCTATTCGAGTACATCCATTTGCCGTAGCATTCAATTGCTGGCTTATTTTGATGAACCAAAGGCGGCAAAATGTGGTGTTTGTGATGTTTGTCTGGCAGAAAAAAAAGCGCAGGATTTAGATGGGCTAACCGAAACAATTGATTTTGAAATTGCGACTTTACTGCAAACATCACCACATGTTTTAGATGAACTTGTGCAGGAGTTAAAAACCGGAACCGAAGCTGAAAAGCTGGGCCGCATAAGGGAATTAATGGATGCCGGCAAAATAAAGACGGACGGGAAAAACTATTATCTTTAAATTATGTTCATTAGTTGAAATTATTTAATTTGCACAACCCTAAATGGAAGCTTATAATAGCCTCTTCACTTTTAAATATATATATACACCAATGAAAAAATTTTCCTTCCTATTAATTGCTTTCCCTTTAATATTTACTGCTTGTAAAACTAAATGCATTGAAGATTCTGGGGTACGTGTAGAACACGAAAAAGTATTTAAGGCATTTGATAAACTGGAAGTTGCAGGTCCGATAAAAGTAGTAGTAAACCAGGACAGTACTTACAAAATTCGAATAGCAGCAGATTCTAACGTAGTGGATGCTGTAAAAGCTTCGGTAAGTAGTGGTACGCTAAAGTTAAAACTTGATGCTGAAAAATATTGTGGTACAGATTCTATAGTCATTCATGCTGGGGTTAAATATTTAAAATCCATCAGACTGGAATCTGGAAGTGAAGTTTATTCTAGTTCGCTTTTGAACTTTCGTGATGTGGAATTGATTTTAAATGGAACCACCAAAGTTGATATGCAACTTACAGCAGGTATATTAACGACCAATGTAGAGGGCACTGCAAAAATTAAATTAGTAGGCCAGGCTGGTGAGCATAATCTTAAATCGAATGGTGTTTTAACACTTGATGCTTTTGATTTTGTGGTCGCCAAGTATAACTTAAATGCAGAAGGTGTAAATAAATCAAACATCAATGTGCTTAATGTTTTAAAAGTGGAAACTTCTGGTACTAGCGAAATTTATTATAAAGGTAGTCCTAAAGACATCAGTAAGAAAAAAACGGGAAATGCGAAGTTGGAAAAGGTAAACTAGGTGAACGGTAATAAAAACAATAAAAAAGTTATTCGGGCATGGGCATTTTTTGATTGGGCAAATTCTTCTTATAACCTGGTCATTACCTCCACTATTTTCCCGGCTTATTATTCTATCATTACTACTACAATTGCACATGGTGATAAAGTGAGTTTTTTTGGGATAAGTTTCGTCAATACAGCATTAGCAAACTATGCTTTGGCTGCAGCCTACCTTATCATTGCATTGATGTCGCCAGTACTGACTTCTATGGCCGACCATAAGGGGAATAAAAAGGTCTATATGAAGTTTTTTACCTGGCTGGGTGCTGTATCGTGCTGTTGTTTGTTTTTTTTTAAACTGGAGACTTTAGAGCTTGGTGTGATTTGTTTTGCATTGGCAGCAATTGGTTATGCAGGGGGCTTTGTTTTTTATAATTCTTATTTACCTGAAATTGCCAGTCCGGATAAACAGGATGCGGTGAGTGCAAAGGGTTTTAGTTACGGCTATATTGGTAGCGTTATTTTGCAACTGATTTGTTTTGTATTCGTTTTAAAGCCAGAATGGTTTGGTATAACAGACCTTAGTTTTCCGCCACGGCTCTCCTTTTTGTTGGTTGGTTTGTGGTGGATAGGCTTTGCGCAGATTCCATTTAAAGTACTGCCAAAGGGTAGTCCTAATTTTAATGCTGCAGAACAAAGGAAAATTTCAAGTGGATTTATAGAGCTGCAAAAGGTTTGGCGGCAAATAAAAAAAATGACCGTGATGAAAAGCTTCCTTTATGCTTTCTTTTTTTATTCAATGGGGGTGCAAACGGTCATGCTGGTGGCCACAAGTTTTGGCGAAAAGGTATTGCATTTACCTACTTCGAGTTTAATAGCAGTGATCCTGATCATTCAGCTGGTCGCTATTGCCGGTGCTAACCTGATGTCGCGTTTTTCTAGGATTTATGGTAACGTGAATGTCTTAATTGCTGTGGTGCTGTTGTGGGCTTTAATGTGTATTTGTGCCTATTTTGTGACTACAGGTACACAGTTTTATATACTAGCGGCAATTGTTGGTTTGGTGATGGGAGGTATACAATCGCTCTCCAGATCTACTTATTCAAAACTTATCCCTCAAAATACAGCTGATGCAGCCTCATTTTTCAGCTTTTACGATGTAACTGAAAAGCTTGCAATTGTTGCCGGATTGGCTAGCTTTGCGTATATTGAAGAGTTAACGGGTAGTATGCGCAATTCTATCATTGCCTTAACTTCCTTTTTTATATTAGGTTTATTTATGCTGCTTAAGCTCAAAAGAGCTGAATATAATTTAATTGTTTGCCAAACCAACACCCGTGTAAATAATATATAAATGAAAGTAGAATTATTTGTTCCTTGCTTTGTAGATCAACTTTATCCGGAAACGGCTTTTAATACGATAAAGGTGTTAGAAAAGGCAGGATGTGTGGTGAGTTACAATCCGAATCAAACGTGCTGTGGCCAGCCTGCTTACAATGCAGGGTATTGGGAAGAGGCTAAAGAGACTGGAAACAAGTTTCTGAATGATTTTTCTGATCACCATTATATTGTAGCACCTTCTGCTTCCTGTGTGGGTATGGTAAAGAATGGTTTTAATGATTTATTTACCAATACTATAGTCCATAACAAATGTAGAAATATACAGACGAATATTTTTGAGCTTTCTGATTTCCTGGTTAACATTCTGAAGAAAGATTATTTTGGTGCAGAATTGGAAGGGAAGGCTGTTTACCATGATTCTTGCAGTGGTTTGCGGGAATGCAAAATTAAAGAAGAACCCCGTTTATTGTTGTCTAAAGTTCATGGACTTGAAATGGTGGAAATGAAAGACACAGATATGTGCTGCGGTTTTGGTGGGACTTTTGCTGTGAAATTTGATTCGATCTCCTCAGCAATGGCAGAACAAAAGGTAAATAATGCATTGGAACAAGGTGTAGATTATATTATATCGACTGATTTGTCTTGTTTAATGCACCTTCAGGGTTATATTGAAAAAAACGATATCGCATTAAAAACCATGCACCTGGCAGATGTGCTGGCTAATGGCTGGTTAGAAAACAATTAATCATAATTAAATTGATGAAGAAATTTATTTTGGCCGTAATGGGCCTGTTTGTTTTTACGGTTAGCTTAAAGGCACAGAAGATTAAGTCTGGAGCAATCCAGTTTGTGTCGATATTTGACCTGTCGCAATGACTGAAGCTAATGGCATTAAGTTAAATGCTGAAATGATGGCAAGAATCGTGTAGCAAAATATTGCCATAAATTAGGATTTTACCTTAACTTTGCCTTTCCAAAATCACATTGTATGTGATTTTAATTAAAATAAATAATTTACTTAATAAATCATAGTTGTAGATGATTAATATTACACTTCCTGATGGCTCTGTTCGTCAGTATGAAAAGGGCACAACAGCCCACCAAATTGCTTTATCGATTTCTGAGGGTCTTGCGCGGAACGTATTAGCCGCTGAAGTTAATGGTGAGGTTTGGGATTCTTCCAGATCTATTAATGACAATGCTGCAGTTAAATTGTTAACTTGGAATGATACAGCTGGTAAAGCTACTTTCTGGCATTCTTCTGCTCATATTATGGCAGAAGCTCTGGAAGATTTATACCCAGGAACGAAGTTCGGCATTGGACCCGCTATTGAAACCGGATTTTATTATGATGTAGATTTTGGCGACACAGAATTTTCTTCTGATGATTTTAAAGCGGTCGAAACAAAAATGATCGAAATCGCTAAACAAAAACAGGTTTTTGTGAGGGAAGGTATTTCAAAAGCGGAGGCACTAACCTATTTTACAGAAAAAGGCGACGAATATAAGCTGGATCTTATTGATGGTTTAGAAGATGGTAAAATTACTTTCTATACCCAGGGTAGCTTCACAGACCTTTGTCGTGGGCCACATATTCCAAATACTGGTTTTATTAAGGCTGTAAAGTTAATGAATGTTGCCGGTGCCTATTGGCGAGGGGATGAAACTAAGAAACAGCTTACCCGTATTTACGGGGTTACTTTTCCTAAGGCGAGTGAACTAACTGAATACCTTCATTTAATTGAAGAGGCTAAGAAAAGGGATCATCGGAAATTAGGTAAAGAACTTGAATTGTTTGCATTCTCAGAAAAAGTTGGTGCAGGTTTACCTTTATGGTTACCTAAGGGTGCTGCTTTGCGCGAACGTTTAGTTCAGTTTTTAACAAAAGCACAAAGTAAAGCGGGCTATGAGCAGGTCATTACCCCGCACATCGGACATAAAAATTTGTATATTACTTCTGGTCATTATGAGAAATATGGTAAGGATGCTTTTCAACCGATAAAGACACCACAGGAAGGTGAGGAGTTTTTCTTAAAACCAATGAACTGCCCACACCACTGTGAGATTTATAAAGTTAAGCCCCGTTCTTATAAAGATCTTCCTTTACGTTTTGCTGAATTTGGTACCGTTTACCGTTATGAGCAAAGTGGTGAGTTACATGGACTAACCCGTGTTCGTGGGTTTACTCAGGATGATGCCCATTTGTTTTGTCGCCCTGATCAAGTTAAAGAGGAATTTAAGAAAGTGATCGATTTGGTTTTATATGTGTTTAAGTCTTTGGGATTTGAACATTATACTGCTCAGGTGTCATTAAGAGATCCAAATAACAAAAGTAAGTACATTGGGACAGATGAGAATTGGGAACTTGCAGAAGCTGCGATTATAGAGGCAGCAGATGAAAAAGGCTTGACGACTGTTGTAGAATATGGTGAGGCTGCATTTTACGGGCCGAAGTTAGATTTCATGGTGAAAGATGCTTTAGGAAGGAAATGGCAATTGGGTACGATACAGGTGGATTACAATTTACCTGAGCGTTTTGAATTGGAGTATACAGGCAGTGATAACTTGAAACACCGACCGGTAATGATACACCGTGCACCATTTGGTTCGTTGGAAAGGTTTATTGCAGTATTGATTGAACATTGCGCTGGTAACTTCCCATTATGGTTGTCGCCGGAACAATTTATCATACTTCCGATATCAGAAAAATATGAAGAATATGCAAAAAAAGTTTCAGATGAACTAAATAATTCCGATATTCGCGGTTTGATTGACTTCCGCGATGAAAAAATCGGAAGGAAAATCAGGGACTCAGAAGTTAAAAAAATCCCTTATATGCTTATTATCGGAGAGAAGGAAATGGCAGAAGGAAAAGTTTCGGTAAGGAAACATGGAGATGGAGATTTAGGGGAGATGACTATTCAGGAGTTTAGTGAATTATTAATTAAAGAAATTACAATTTAAATAAGATATAAATTTGGCATTAGGCAGACCAGGATTTAATAGGGGACCACGTCCTCCTTTTAAGAAAAAAGAAGCAGAGCATAACATTAACCAGTACATCAAAGCTCAGGAAGTGAGATTAGCTGGAGATAATGTTGAACCGGGGATTTATCCTTTGGCAAAAGCTTTGGCCCTTGCCGACGAGTTGGAATTAGATTTGGTAGAGATATCTCCAAATGCTGTTCCACCAGTTTGTAGGATAATTGATTACAGTAAGTTTGTTTACGAGCAAAAGAAAAAGCAGAAAGAAATTAAAGCTAATGCGAAACAAACTGTTATTAAAGAGATTCGTTTTGGACCGAATACCAACGATCATGATTTTCAATTTAAACTAAAACACGCAGTTAGTTTTCTTGAAAGTGGGGAGAAGGTACGGGCTTACGTTCACTTTAAAGGAAGGGCAATTGTATATAAAGAACAAGGCGAGATCTTGTTACTGAAATTTGCACAAGCCTTGGAAGACATAGGTAAAGTAGAATTGTTACCTAAGTTAGAAGGCAAGCGGATGTTTTTGACCCTTGCGCCAAAACTACAAAAGAAATAAAGTAAATTACATAAATAAACACAGGTTATGCCAAAAATGAAAACCAATTCCAGTGCTAAAAAGCGTTTTTCGCTTACTGGAACCGGTAAAATCGCAAGGAAGAACGCATACAAAAGTCACATCTTAACAAAGATGTCTACAAAACGTAAGCGTAATTTAGGTCACACGAGTATGGTGTCTGCAGCTGATACAGGCAACGTTAAGCGTATGCTTTGCATCGGTAAATAATTTAATTTTTAACCAGGTACCCGGTAGTAAGTTTGCTGAAATACGCAACACCGTTTATCAAAAAACAACAACACTATGCCACGTTCGGTAAACGCAGTAGCTTCGAGAAGAAGACGGAAGAAAGTCCTAAATATGGCCAAAGGCTATTGGGGATCAAGAAGTAAGGTTTTCACCGTTGCTAAAAATACGGTAGAAAAAGGTTTGCAATATGCTTACCGTGACCGTAAAGTTAAGAAAAGAGAATTTCGTGGGTTATGGATTCAACGTATCAACGCTGGAGCTCGTCAACACGGTATTTCTTACTCTCAACTAATTGGTAAATTAGCTACTAAAAACATCGGTTTAAACCGTAAAGTACTAGCTGATTTAGCGATGAATCATCCAGAAGCTTTTAAAACTGTAATTGATACAGTTAAATAGATAGTACTTCAAGATTATAAAAAAAGGGAACTGTTAAGGTTCCCTTTTTTTATGTCTTATATTTTTAGTTCCTGTTGAGTTGAGATAATGATTTCTGCATCTGAGACATCATATTGGTTAAGGTTTCGATGGTAGGGTCCGGAGTAGGGTCAGGAAGGCTGGAACTGAAATAAGCCTTAGCTTTCCAGATCTCCAGTATGTCTTCAGCGGCAATGTGATAAGGATCATATACTCTGTTGTCTGAAATGAGTTTAAGTTCCTTGTTCTCTTTAAAACGGTTGCCCGCACGTTTATAAACGACACCTTCATTTTTGCTGACCACAATATAGGTTTCTCCGGTTTTTACATCGTTCCAGTTGTCGAGGTATTCTCCGACAATAATACTTCCAGGTTGAATAGGTAACATGGAATCTCCCATGATTTCAAAAGCCCTGAATGTTCCTTGTTTTAAGCCAGGTAGGGGCAAATGAAATTTCGGCAACTCCCTGATGTATTCGGGGTCAGAAAAACCGTTCAAATAGCCAGCACTTGCTTTAACCGGCACCAGTTCGATATTCTCATTATCTTCTTTATCTACAGAAATGCTTAAGATTCTGAGATTCGATCCCTGGCTTTTAAGTTTTGGCTTCCACTTATCATTGATTTGTTCATTGATAAATTCATCTATGCTGAATTCATAGAATTCTGCTATTTTCTTTAGTAAATCATATTTTGGTTCGGCGCGATCCTCTTCGTAAGCACCAACCAAAGATCTTTTAATGCCAATAGCATCAGCGAATTGCTGTTGGGTAAGGCTTTTTTTCTTCCTCAGGTATTTAAGGTTAGCTGAAATATTTGACATAAAATAAATTATATAATAATTTTGTTTTTTACTAATATAGTTAGTATTATTGTACCAATAAAGTTAGCAATATTTATTCGTTGTACAAATATATATACTAATTAATTTAGTTTAAAACAATTTAAGATAAAAGCTATGAAAAAATTTGTGTACATCTTAACTGATAGGAACCGAACCAGTTTACATGTGGGTATGAGTGCTGATCTGATGAAGACATTAGATTTCTATAAACAGATGCCAAGCTTGTTTTTTGATAGTGGACAGCAGTTGACGAGACTGGTTTATTTTGAAGAGTTCAAATTAGAAAGTCAGGCACTTAACCGGTTTAAATTAATTAGCCGTTTTACCAGAATGCAAAAAGAACGCCTGGTGCGTTCTTGCAATGCGGACTGGGTAGATTTAACGATTGGTTTAGACTTTGAGCACCTCATTAGGGGCAAGGTGATTAATAATCAGATTGCACTTACGCTAAACAGGATGTCCTGAGGCGCTGCTTTAAGCCAGGTCATTTATTACCAGCCTGGAGCAAAAGTTAAGCCGAATACGCCTGCTTTAACATCTTTTCGTTGAAAGGGGAAAGCATAATAAGGTTCCAACACGAAGTAACCAAAGATGTTTACCCGGAGGGAGATACCGGCACTTAAAGCAGGCACTCTTTCAGCAGGTGTTCCGTCAGGTAATAAAATACCATTCGGCTGACTTTTAAAGGATACTTTTGAATCTTCATTCCAAGCCAGGCCTGCATCAAAGAACAGGTTTAAATCAGAGAATAAAAATTTAGAAGGTATCTGTGCAAGTTTTTTAGGTCCTGTAAAGGGTAGTCTAATTTCAAAGTTAAAGACAGCAATTTTACTTCCGGAAAGTTGGTTAATGTCAAAATTACCGCCAATATTCCTATTGTTGTATAAGGAGTTAGCTTCATAGCCTCTAATGAAGTAGGGATAGCCAACAAATAAAGGATAAAGGTTTTCTCCCTCTTTTCCAATACGCATATATGTTAAAGCTCTGGCAGCAATTGTAAATGGTTTAATACGAATGTATTTCCTGCCATCTAAATTTATGGAACTGAATTTATAATCGCCAAAGTTTTGACCTGCGCCAATTCTATACCGAAAGCCATCTAAGGGGGAAGTTAAACCCATGATGGTATTGTCGCCAACAAATTCAGCTTTCAAATTAAAGATAGAAAAGGAATTAAAGGGTACTCCAAATTCTTCTGCAGCTTGGTCTTTGGAAACTTTCTTTTTATCAGAGCCTAAATAATAACCCTTAAATCCATCTATATTTTCATAGTAATTACTAATTCTGTCGATACGGTAACTGTATCTTGAAAAGGAAGTTCCTGCTTCAAAACGGTGTACTTTATTGAAAGGATAAGCTGCAAATAATTGCACCTGATTTTCAAAGGTTCTGATCAGGTTAGTTCTGTCTGTGATGACCTCTATTGGATCTGCCCCTTCCTGAGGAAGAGTTTCAGTTACAATTTGCCTAAAACCGGTAATATAAGGAATATGCGAAATTGCAGCTCCCCAATTAATTCGCTTTTGCTGGTTGATGTAGCCAACCATACCCCCAAAGTCGTATATCTCACCGTTGATGGCTAAATTGGCGATAATTTGGTTTCTGCCAAGAATATCACTGAACATGCCAACAACACCACCCATCACTCCAGTCCCGAAACTACTGGTAGAAACTCCTACACCACTATTTGCGAGGTAGTCTAATTTAAATTTTGGCCGGTAAGCTATTTCATGTAAGGAATCAACAGGTGTTGTATTGAAGCGCTGGAAGTTGGCTAAATTTGGGTTTACAATATTGACACCTGCATTTTCCATCGGTGGTAATATGGCTGGGCCAAAATTTACGGCTTGCGCATCAACGGGGATGGACGTGAAATTCTGGCGGTCAGCATTGTATAAAGTATAACGTTGAGACCTGTAATAGCTGTAAACGATTTCATCATTCCGTGATACAGAAATTGCTGGGGAGTACTCTGTGATACCGCTTATTCCAGTAAAATACGCTGTAAGTTGGTTTACTGTACTTTCGGAAAGGCTATATTCATATAAATTCCTGAAGCCATCTCTATTCGATAAGAAAAATATTCTTTGGCTATCGCCGGAAAACTGTGCGTTTAAATTGTTGGCACCAGGAAAAACAGGCAGGTTAATTAAGGCTTTGCTTTCAAAATTGTAAATGGTCAGATTTATAGGATGAACAGCCTGCTCATTTGTAGCATTTACTGAAGCCCGATCAGATGAAAAGATCAGCTTTTTGCCATCAGGAGAGTAGTTTGGAGCATAATCAGAAAAAACATCATTGGTAATGGCAGTGATTTGTTTTGTCTGCAGGTTATAAGAGAAAATGTCGCTTTGACCCTCTATCATGCCAGAAAAAGCGATGTCATTTCCGTTTGGCGACCAGGTAAGGTTACCGAATTGTTCTACCTTATCCATCCCTGTTTTCAAAAGGGTTTTACCATTTTCAATGTCAATAATCATCAATTGATTTCTACCCTTGCTGAAAATGCTGAAGGCGAATTTCTTACTGTCAGGAGACCATGCACCAGCAGATTCAAGAAAGTTAAAATCATCAATATGAGAATTTGAAATTTGACTGCTTAATTTTTTAATGATTTTACCTGTTTTCGCATCTGCCAGGAATAGATCAATCCCAAACAAATCTTTTTCTGACATGAATGCCAGGTATTTTCCATCAGGACTTAACGCCGGTGCAACATTCATATTTCCAGCATTTTTATTGTCAATGATTTTGGTGCCTGTTATTCTTATCTGTGAACTATCATTCTTTAACATTGGCCGGTAATGGGATTCAATTGCATTTTTCCAAAGACCAGATAAAGCTTTGTCATCATAACCCAAGGTATATTTTAAACCATTTTCATAGCCATATTTTGCGGTATTCTTAAGTAAAGGAACTATTGTGGAGTCACCATAAACCGAACCAATAAAAGTCCAGAAAGCCTGGCCATAACGGTAGGGGAAATATTTATTTGAATTGGTCAGGTCTTTTAACGATGGAATGTCCCGGTTCAATAAAGCGTCGCGCATCCACATAGAAGTAAAGGCATCTTTTTTACCTATGGATAAGTATTCAGCCATACCTTCAATCATCCATAAAGGCACTTGACTTACATTCTCAAGATTGATGGAATCTGTTTCCAGTAGGGAATGGTATTGAAAAGCATGCACTAACTCATGACCTAAAACATGTCGTGTTTGACTGTTTAATTCCATAACAGGCATAATAACTCTATTTTTTAAGGCCTCTGTTACACCTCCGGTACCTATTCCAATATCGCCCTGCAAAGCAGTTGTTTGTTGAAAATCAGGATGATTATTATATAAAATAATTGGGTTCTTTTTTTGGAAGGTATCTCTGAAAATCTTCTGGTGCATTTTATACCAGGTTTCTGCATCCTGAGCAAACTTTTGAACCAGTTTCTCATTTTTTAAATAATAGTAAATTTCAAAATGAGGGGTTTGCAGTACTTTGAATTTCACATTCTTATACCTCACTTTATTCTGACCAAAATACTGCGCTTTAACCATAATGGTTGAAGACAATACAAATAATAAGCATAAAACTAACCGCATAAAAATTGTAGAATTTAGTTTCATTGGTTTTATGTTTTTAACGGTGATGAAGCTATGGTCAGTATTATTGTAAGCTTAATTTTAAGAATAATTACAGTTAAATTGTTTCCTCCCCAGAATTTTTTTCTTTTTCTAACTTGCGTTGTTCTCGTTTCAATTCCCTTTCTTCTTTTCTGGTTAAAGGAACCATTGTTGCAGGCTTTGCAGGTTTAGGTTCAGTTTGTTTTTTTTCTTCTGCACTTTGGACTTCAGTTGGCTGTCCCAGAAGCTGTATATCATCCTGAATAGTTTCGCCCATATCTAAAGAATCTACTTGCATGGTATCGGTTGCAACAGTATCAGGCACATATCGAGGTGTAGGACAATTGTATTTGATGTTAATTTTTACTGTAGCTTTAGGAAAAGGACCATAAGTATAACCCGATGTAGGATCCTGGTAAACCTTCTCCATAAATTTAGCGAAAATAGGTAGTGCAGTTCTCGATGCTTCCCCAGTTTCCCCGGTTTTGAAATGTGCCGTACGTTCGTCACAACCCACCCAAACTCCGGTAACTAAATCTTTGGTAATCCCCATATACCAGGCATCCACATAATCTGATGAAGTGCCTGTTTTACCACCTATCTGGTTGTTCTTTTTCCAAAGATCCCATTCCCACAATGCCTGAGAAGTTCCACCAGGTTCTTCCATACCACCTCTAAGCATGTAAAGCATTAACCAACTGATTTCTTCTGTTAAAACCCTCTTTTTTTTCGCATTAAATTCTTCAATTACTTTTCCGTCAAGATCTGTAATTTTTTCAACTAAAATAGGGTCTATTTTGATCCCATTATTCAGGAAAGTGCCGTAAGCTCTAACCATTTCAAAAACGGAAACATCGTTTGGGCCGAGACTAACAGAGGGAACAGATTGTAACTTACTTTCAATTCCACACTCATGAGCCCATTTAACAACATTGTCCCAACCCACTTTTTCTGTAACCTGTGCGGTAATGGTATTCACAGACCTGGCCATTGCCAGTCGCAGCGACATTTCCTGGTAAGTATTGGAATAACTCGCATTTTTAGGCTCCCAATATTCCGTTTTACCTTTTTCTTCGTAAGCTATTTTTACAGGTTTATCTGTAAAAGTATCACAAGGACTCATTCCACTTTCCAAAGCAGCAAGATAGGCAAAGGGCTTAAAAGTTGACCCTGCTTGTCTTTTAGATTGATTAACATGGTCATATTTGAAAAACTTATGATCAATTCCGCCCACCCAAACCTTGATTTTCCCTTCAAACGGATCAAGGCTCATCATCCCAGTATTTAAAATTTTACCATAATAGGCAATGGAGTCTAATGTGGAAAAAACCGTATCGCGGTCTCCACTCCAGGTAAAGACTCTCATTTTCTTTTTCTTATTAAAATAAGCAGCAACAGAATCTGGTTCGTTCTTGAATTTCTTGACCAGCATTGTGTAGATAGGAAGGTTTTTCATTGCGCGGTCCGGGTAATCTACTTTGTTTTTTTCAGAGTCGTACCATGGATCTTCCTTACCCCAAACATTATAAAAGCGTTTTTGGAGCGTCTTCATTTGCGCATTAACGGCTTCTTCGGCATGTTTTTGTAATTTGGAATCAATGGTGGTGTAGATTTTTAAACCATCTTCATAAAGATCGTAGCCATTATCTGTGCACCATTTTTCCAGGTATTTAGCTACTGCAGACCTTAAGTAAGATTCGCCTGAACTACTATCGTCCACATGCCCTTCTTTCAGTTTGATTGGCGTGTTTTTATAAGTCTCCAATGCTGCAGCTGTAATGTAATTGTATTTATTCATTTGTGAAAGCGCTATATTTCGGCGTTCTAGAGCTCTTTGGGGATTTCTTAAGGGGTTATAAGTTGTGGTACCTTTCAACATACCTACCAGTAGTGCGGATTCAGGGATATCCAATTCCATCGCTTGCTTGTCAAAATAAACCCTTGCGGCAGTTTTAATGCCGTAAGCATTATTACCAAAAGATACCGTGTTGAGGTACATGGTAATGATGTCTTTTTTAGAATAATTGGATTCTAATTTAACTGCTGTCATCCATTCCTTTAATTTTGAAACGAGCGTTCGAACGACGGGTACATGTTTAAATACTCCCTGAGCTTTATTATACCTCGTACGATATAAGTTTTTCGCCAATTGTTGGGTAATCGTACTTCCACCACGTTTTTCTCCGCTTGCAGTAGCTATTCCACTGGATATTAATGACCTGAAGTCAATACCCATGTGCTGGTAAAAACGCGCATCTTCTGTAGCTATCAATGCATTGATAACACTCGGGGAGATCTCAGTAAAATTTACTGGTGTTCTGTTTTCTTTAAAATAACGGCCTATTAATTTTCCGTCGGCGGTGTAGAGCTCAGAACCAACTCTTTGAGCAGGTGCTTTAATGTCTTCATAGGAAGGAGAATAACCAAACAGCCACAAGAAATTTAATTGCAGTGCACAAAAGAAAATTAATATAGAAAAAATAAATATAGAAAGGTAGCGAATGTATTTATTACGAATTTCTTTAAACATGGATAAATATCAAAAAATTATAAAACAGTTTTAGTTAAAAAGTGTTAAAACTTATATTGCAAATTAACGTAAATATTTTGCGAAATTATTAGCGCTTATTTAAATAAGCAAGCTAAATAAGCTTCATTAGTAAAGTAGGATTCATAAAATACCATTTCATCAATCCATCATAAGCCTACGGCTAACAAAAACAAAGATTAGGAGCTTATGATAGTTTCACCTCCGTTAAAAATATAAATATACTGATGAAAAAAGAGATTGAGCAATACTTTGCTGAACCAGGAAAAAACCATTCACTTAAACACTATGCCACTAATTATTCTGGTCAGCAAGACAAATAACAGGGTGAAAAGGAATTAGCAGAAGTAAAGGGCCGCTTAAGTGTGTTTCAGGAAAAGTTATACGCTGCCAACACTCATTCCTTATTAATTATTTTCCAAGCCATGGATACTGCTGGAAAAGATGGTGCGATTGAACATGTGATGTCGGGCTTAAACCCACAGGGGTGTGAGGTTCATAACTTTAAAACCCCAAATGCAGCAGAATATGCCCATGATTTCTTATGGAGACACAACCTTGCTTTACCTGCAAAAGGTAAAATAGGGATCCACAACAGGTCGCATTATGAAAATGTACTCGTATGTAAAGTTCATCCGGAATATATTTTATCGGAACAGTTACCTGGATATACAACTGTTAAAAATATCGATAAGGAATTCTGGAAAAACCGCTATGAAAGTATCCGTAATTTTGAGTCGCACTTAAGCAATAATGGTACCGTAATCATTAAATTTTTCTTACATCTTTCCAAAGACGAGCAAAAGAAAAGACTTCTCAAGAGGATCATTGATCCTAAAAAGAACTGGAAGTTTTCTGAAGGAGACCTAGCTGAGAGAAAACTTTGGGATGATTATATGAAAGCATACGAGCAGGCCATTCAGGAGACCTCTACAAAAGAAGCCCCCTGGTTTATTATTCCTGCAGATGATAAATGGCAAGCCAGGTTAGCCATAAGTAAAATTATGGAGCATACTATGGCAAGTTTATACCTCCAGTTTCCAGCATTAGCAAAGGAACAGTTAGCTCAATTGGAAAGCATTAAAAAGAAGTTGCTAATGGATAATTGATTTTTACCTGTCATTTAGTTCCGCTGCATAAATCATCCTTGCGAGGTTTTTCATGAATGGATAGCAAATACTTTCATATTCATATTTATTGTCATTGTAAATTTCATTTTCATTCGATTGTACGACTGCAGTTAAAAAAAACTCTACCTGGTTCTTTGAATCTTTAAAATAGGCATTGTCTATTATAAAGCCATAAGAATCTCCGTATTTATTGAAAATTTTCAGGTCAGGATTGATGACAGCATTTTTTTCCCTTCCATAATAAAGCATTTTGGAATAAGTAGGCCAAAACTCCTTTGGGTCGTATGCAGGGTAATCACTTTCTGTAGGTAACCTACTCATGTATTTGTAAATAAGCTTATAATCTGCATCACTAAGGTTATAACGTTGAGCTGCAGGGAAAGCTTCTGGAGTAATTAACTTCTTCATCAAAGCTTGTTGATCGCTAATAGAAAACGCGTTTTTATTTTCCAGATTAAAGGGCTTGTTGACCAGGCGTTCGTTGCTGTCAATATAAGCTTTACCGATTATTGTATTGCTAAGTGTTAAAGGATATTCTTTAGTGTCATATTGTGCTTGTTGCACATATACCTGTTTCTTGCCATTATAAAATTTGATGGGGTTGGTGTATTTTGAGGCTTCTCCAGCATCACCAATCGCAAGGCGGTTTAGAATCCGGCTGTTATGCAAACCATATTTTTTTAATTTTTCATTGATTTCCGCCCTGCCAATAAATTCATATAACCTGTTAAAGGCATCATTGTCACTGGTTAACAGGATCTTTTTAATGTAGTGTTCTATGGAAGGTAAACCATTTTTAGCAGTAGCGTCTATGCTGACCTTCGTTTGTCCACTTTCACTGCTATCTGTCAGCATGGTGCTTTTAGCACTTAAACCTTTGATCTTTAGTTCCTGTATTTTTTCGAGGGCAAAGATCACTGCGGCAAGTTTCACTGTACTGGCGGGGTAAAAATAACGCTGGTCATTTAAATTGTAACTGTAAGATTTAAAAGTTGGCTGCATGTTTTTATCGCGGATTACCTGCGTATATAGCACTTGTACCTCGTGTTTTTGCGGGTGATTGAGGATAGTTGAAAATAGTTCCGGTTTAGAGCGCATTAACTTTTCAAGCAAGAGGGTATCAGTTTTTTGTGCCATAGTTTGCAGGCTGAACATACAAAGTAGGATGGATGCTGTTTTGATCATAGGGAGAATTGAAACGCTAAATATAGTCAAAGATAATATTTGTGCAGTATTACAAATATGATAGATTTGCAATCTTTAAATTCCAGCTTTAAGCGTTATTACTTTTACTCCATATGAATTTTAAAAACTACTTCATTATTAATTTTTTATTGGCTTTATTGTCATTTTCTTTTGTCAACGAAGTCATAGCACAAGAGGAGGTTAAGCTAGAGGAAATTGTTATATCCACCACCAAGAACGATCAGAAACAGCACCAGACGGGAAAAGTATTTACCATAATTGGTCCTGAAATTTTAGAGCGCAGTCATGGGAAAAACCTGACCGACCTGCTGAATGAGCAGGCGGGTATAGTAGTGAGTGGTGCAACAGGAAACCTAGGCTTAAATAAAAGTGTTTTTATCAGAGGTGCATCAGGCGCTTATGCCGTAGTATTAATAGATGGCGTTTTGGTGAGCAGTCCTGTAGGAAATGGTTCTGCCTTTGACCTGAGGATGTTTTCTATTGATCAGATTGATCATATAGAGATATTAAAGGGCGGACAATCAACAATCTATGGTTCTGATGCTGTAGCCGGTGTGATCAATATCATTACAAAAAAAGGTGTAAAAGGTGGCAATAGTGTTTATGGAACGGCTAGCTATGGAAGCTACCAGACTTATAAAGGCACGATAGGCATCAGTAGCCATGTCGATAAATTCTCTTATAATATTGCTTATACACAAGCCAAAACCGATGGTATCTCTGAAGCTGCCTTGCCAGAAAATAACCCTGGCCCATTTGAAAAAGATGGACATAAAACTGGTGCAGTAAATGCAAACTTCTCCTTACAAGCCCATGAAAAACTGAGTATCAATCCATTTTTGCGTTATTTCTATGGCCACTATTATTTTGATGCCAATGCATTTGAAGATCATTTGGAAAACAATTATAAATTGAAGTATTTCAATGGCGGGTTCAATACTAAATATGATTTTGGATCTGGTAAAATAACGCTAAATTATAGTTATGAAAATGCGCTGACAGATTCAAGGAGCCAATTTGGCAACAGCATTTCTGAAGGAAAAACGCATTTGATCGACTTATTTTATAACCAGAATATTGGTAGGAAATTAAATGTCTTGGCTGGGGTAGATAACCGGTCCAGCATTTTCAGGTTAAATTCAGCTATACCACCTCAAACTAACTTATTTAGTACTTATGGCTCTTTATTTCTACATGATGTGAGTGCCTTTAATTTAGAAATTGGTGGTCGTTATAATAAGCACAAGGCATATGGAGAAAACTACACCTATAACCTTACGCCATCTATTGCTATTAGCAAACAAATAAAAGTTTATGGTACTATTTCTACTGCATTTAAAGCGCCAACACTAGAGAATTTATTCGGTGAATATGGTGCGAATTTAGGTCTGCAACCAGAAAAATCTAAAAACTATGAGGCTGGGGTCGACTTTAAGTTTGCCGCGGACAAATACAATTTACGAATTGCAACCTATAAACGTGACCTGACCAATGCTATCGTTTATGGAAATACAAGTTATATTAATCTGGCCAATCAAAACGTAAAAGGATTTGAAGTGGAACCTGCATTAAAATTAGGGATTTTCCATGCCAGGGGTTATTATGCTTATGTAGAAGGTACCGAGTTCAATTACATTACAAATGAGGTTTCTAATTTCCTCGTCAGGAAGGCAAAACATGTATTTGGTGTTAATGCAGGTGTGCAGCTTACAAAGGATTTTTATATGAGTTCAAATTTTAAATATACCGGTAAGCGTAAGGATGGTGATTTCAGTACTTATGCTTTTATAGATTTGCCCGCATATAAAATATTGGATTTTTATGCAGAATACGCGCTTTTAAATAAACGTGTTAAAGTATTTGCTGATTTAAAAAACATATTAGCTGAAAAGTACACGGAGTTTTATGGTTATAGCAGCATGGGCTTCAATATGAATGCTGGTATAAGTTTTAATATTCGCTAAGAATTGATAATTTTACATTTCAAAATTCAACAAGATGTCATTACAAAAAATAAACTTCCGTAATTCCTTCCTTATCTTTGTTATAGTTGCGGCAGCTGCCACACGTTTCATGAATTTAGGAAGTTTTAGTTCCTGGACTAATTTTACTCCTCTTGGAGCGATGGCGATGTTTGGAGGCGCTTATTTTTCAGATAAAATAAAAGCTTATGCCGTGCCTTTACTGACATTGTTTTTGAGCGATTTGGTATTAAACTATATTTTTTACCAAAAGCTAGTGTTTTTTTATGAAGGTGCTTTCTGGGTATATTTAAGTTTTGTTTTAATGGTTTTTGCCGGTACCTTCCTTAAAAAGGTGAACACGGTGAATGTAATCCTTGCTTCTTTGGCCACAGTTTTCATTCATTGGATTGTTTCTGATATCGGCGTAGTGTTAATGGCAGGATCTATCTATCCTAAAACATCCGGTGGATACCTTACTGCACTAATAGCAGCAATACCTTTTGAACGCAATCTTTTGGTAAGTAACCTCGTTTATGGCTTTTTAATGTTTGGCTCATTTGAGCTGGCCAAAACAAAATTCTCTTCCTTAAGCTTTAATAAGAACTTATTACAACAGTCATAAGGCTGTTATTAGCTTGTTTTTTGTTTTATACTTGTTGCAGCCTAATTATGCAAAAATATCACAGAATGATGTAAATTAACGGATAGTAAAGGAGGTATCTTTGTGTATTAATAAGAATATACCATGGCCGAAAAGGAACATTTAAAAAATATCTCTCTACCTGTTTTGGGTATGACTTGTGCTAGCTGTGCCACAAGTGTGCAATCAATGATTGCGGCGCAGCTTGGTGTAAACAGTGCCGAGGTTAATTATGCTACACAAAGTGTAAAGGTAGTTTATCAGCCTGAGGTTATACAACCTGAAGCATTTCAGCAGGCTATTCAAAGTATTGGTTACGATCTGATTCTGGATCAGGAAACGGGTAAGGAGCAACAGGAAGAGCAGCAATCAGCACTTTATCAAACATTAAAAAAACGGACAATTGCAGCAGCGATATTAACTTTACCAGTTGTTATTATAGGCATGTTCTTCATGGAAATGCAATATGCAAATTACATGATGTTGTTATTAACAACCCCTGTATTATTTGTATTTGGGAAGAGTTTCTTTATCAATGCCTGGAAGCAAGCCAAACACGGCATGGCCAATATGGATAGCCTTGTTGCTTTAAGTACAGGAATAGCTTATTTATTTAGTGTGTTCAATACATTCTATCCACAATTCTGGATTTCCAAAGGTTTACAGCCACATGTTTATTTTGAAGCTGCTGCTGTGGTTATTGTATTTATCATGCTTGGGAAATTGCTTGAAGAAAACGCTAAATCAAATACCTCTACAGCAATAAAAAAGTTAATTGGTTTACAACCAAAAACAGTACATTTAATCACCACAAATGGAGAAATTGAAATTGAAGTCAATGCAGTAATCAAAGGAAACCTGCTACAGGTACGCCCAGGTGAAAAAATTGCTGTAGATGGGGAAGTGGTGAGTGGCAATTCTTATGTGGATGAGAGTATGATTACCGGCGAACCAGTGGCGGTATTGAAAGATATGGGCTCAAAAGTGTTTGCTGGAACCATCAATCAAAAAGGGAGTTTCCAGTTTAAGGCAGAAAAAGTAGGCAAGGATACTATGCTGGCACAGATTATTAAATTAGTTCAGGATGCCCAGGGCTCAAAGGCTCCTGTGCAAAAGCTGGTTGATAAAGTTGCCGGTATATTTGTGCCCATAGTATTATTGATTGCCATACTAAGCTTGTTTGCATGGATATGGCTAGGGGGAAGCAATGGTTTTACACATGGTTTAATGGCTATGGTAACTGTGTTGGTCATCGCTTGTCCTTGTGCCTTGGGTTTGGCTACACCTACAGCCATAATGGTAGGTATCGGCAAAGGTGCTGAAACCGGGATTTTAATTAAAGATGCAGAAGCCCTCGAGTTAGGTTATAAAGTGAATGCAGTTATTATTGATAAAACGGGAACCCTCACTGAAGGAAAACCAACTGTTACTCAAATTCGATGGTCTGAAGAATTTAAAGGTGATAAAGTACAAATGGAACAAGTCCTTCTTACTTTAGAACAGCAATCAGAACATCCTCTTGCAGAAGCAATTGTTCGGTACTTTAACGGCTTATCGGTTAAAAAAGTAGCGCTAACAGACTTTGAGAGTTTAACAGGTAAAGGGGTAAAGGCCGTATATAATAAACAAACTTATTTTGCAGGTAGCCACCGGATATTAACTGAATTAAACATTCAACTGAATGAAGATTTAGCCGGGGAGGTTTTAAGGTTACAGGAAAAAGCACAAACCGTTATCTACTTTGCAGACAGTCAGGAAGTTTTTGCCATAGTGGCCATAGCTGATGAAATTAAATCAGGTTCTAAAAAAGCTGTTCAAGCTTTACAGGAGCAAGGTATTGATGTTTACATGCTTACGGGTGATAACAAACATACTGCCGCCGCAGTAGCTTTACAGACAGGGATAGTGAATTACCAGTCAGAGGTTTTACCCTCGGATAAGGCTGATTTTGTAAAGAAATTACAGGCAAATGGAAAAGTAGTGGCAATGATTGGTGATGGAATCAATGACAGCCAGGCTTTAGCGCAGGCAGATATTTCTATTGCCATGGGTAAAGGATCGGATATAGCCATTGATGTTGCAAAAATAACGCTGATATCTTCAGATTTGCAGCAGGTTCCTAAAGCATTGCGCTTATCTAAATTAACAGTAAAAACTATACGTCAGAATTTATTTTGGGCATTTATTTACAACCTTATTGGGATACCACTTGCAGCAGGTTTATTATACCCGATCAATGGATTTCTATTAAATCCGATGATTGCAGGAGCTGCAATGGCTTTAAGTTCGGTATCTGTGGTCAGTAATAGCTTGCGGTTAAAATTGGCGAAATTAAATTAATATTAAACACGAAAATGGAAACTTTAAAATTTAAAACAAATATCAAATGTGGTGGCTGTATTGCTACGGTAACCCCTTTTTTAAACGAGCAAAAAGAGATCAGCAAATGGTCTGTAGATACCAATTCCCTCGATAAATTATTAACTGTTGAAGGAAAGGTAAGCGCGGCAGTAGTGATCAGCACTTTAGAAAAAGCGGGTTTTAAAGCAGAAAAAATATAATATGTTGCTTCATGTCAAAAATATGGTTTGCGACAGGTGCATTCTGATCGTCCGTCAGCAGCTGGAGAATTTAAATTTTCAGGTTGCTGAAATTTCGCTCGGTAAAGTAGCGGTTTCACCCGAGCCTAATGAAGTACAGTTGCAAAATATCTCAGCTGCATTTCAAGTGCTTGGTTTTGAATTGATCGATAAGCAAAAAGACAAACTGGTAGAACAGATAAAGAACAAAATAATTGAATTGGTTCATTATTCTGATTTAACTGAAATCCACGATAGTTTAATGAACCTGATTGCCAATGATCTTCATAAAGAATACACTTACCTGAGTCGTTTGTTTTCAGATGCAGAAGGACTTACCATTGAGAAATACATCATTCAGCAGAAAATTGAAAAGGTGAAAGAATTGCTGCAATATGGCGAATTGAATATCAATGAAATTGCTTTGAGAATGGGTTATAGTAGCAGTGCACATTTGTCTACACAGTTTAAAACAATAACAGGTCTATCTCCAAGTCAATATAAAACTTCTGCTGGAAACAACAGAAAGCCTCTTGATCAGGTTTAAAGAAAAAATGCTTTAATAGGGTTTAAAGGAGGTTCTTCATTATTTTAGGAAAAACTGCGATTTTTTCAATTTTATATTGTTATAGAAGTATGGAAGTATTCGATGCAATTATAATTGGCGCAGGTCAGGCGGGTGTACCGCTTGCCAAAAAGCTTGCTGAGGCAGGATGGAAAACGGCACTGGTAGAAAAAAGAATGGTGGGGGGCACCTGTATTAATGATGGCTGCACACCCACAAAAGCACTGGTTGCTTCTGCCCGCATGGCTTACCTAGCAAGTCGTAGCCAGGATTTCGGCGTTGATATCCCTCATTATACGTTGAATTTTGAAGCCGTTATGGCACGTAAAGATGCTATCGTTTCGCAATTTCGATCAGGTTCCCTTAAAGGAATCGAGGCAACAGAAAACCTTTATTTAAAGTATGGAAATGCTGAATTTACCAGCAATAACGAAATCCTTATCAAGGGAAAAGACGGAAAAAACGAAGCGCTTAGCAGCAAATATATTTTTATAAATACTGGTGCAAGTCCTGTTTTACCCGAAATTGAAGGTGTAAATGACATCAAGTACCTTACCTCAACCAGTATTTTAAATTTAAAGGAAGTACCCGAACACCTTTTAATTGTTGGTGGAGGTTATGTCGGTTTAGAATTTGCTCAAATGTTTAGGCGTTTTGGTTCTACAGTAACCTTGCTTGAAAAAGGTAATCGGTTAATGCCTAAAGAGGATGATGATGTTTGTGAGGTGATGAGTGAAATTTTTGAGGAAGATGGCATAACAGTACTTACAAAGACTGAAGCTATAAAATTTGAAAACTATGGAACGGAAAAAATAAGGGTAACTGTTGATGGACCCGGAGCTCAAAAAACATATACCTGCAGTCATGTTTTGCTGGCTGCCGGTAGAAAACCCCAAACCCACCAGCTTGGCATTGATCAAACAGACATTGTTTGTGATGAAAGGGGATATATCCAGGTTAATGACCAACTGGAAACGGTGGTTAAAAATGTTTATGCCTTAGGTGATGTTAAAGGAGGGCCAGCATTTACTCATATTGCTTACAATGATTATGTGGTGGTAATTAAGAATGTGCTAAGTGAAGGGAAGTTAAGTATAAAAGGGCGTATTGTACCTTATTGTATGTTCACCGACCCACAGTTGGGGAGAGTAGGGATTACAGAAAGCGAGGCAATAGAACAGGGTCTTGATTACCTTGTGACTAAAATACCCATGGAGCATGTAGCCAGGGCAATAGAAACCACCGAAACCCGTGGTTTCATGAAAGCGGTGATCGATAAAAAGACAAAGCAGATTTTAGGTGCTACTATTATTGGTGAAGAAGGCGGAGAAGTAATGTCTATCTTGCAAATGGCGATGTTAGGTGGCTTAACTTATGAGCAAATCAGGTATACTATTTTTGCACATCCCTTATATGCGGAGTCATTAAATAATCTTTTTATGTCATTAGATGCTTAAGGCGAATGATTAATGCAGTGCAATTGGTTAAAAGCTTTGGGAACACCATTGCCGTTAATAAAGTAAGTTTTGAAATTGGTAAAGGGGAAAACTTAATTCTCCTGGGGCCTAGTGGCTGTGGTAAAACAACAACCCTGCGCATGATTAACCGCCTGGTTGAGCCTGATAGTGGTGATGTATTTATGAATCATACTTCCATTAATACCTTGTTAGCGCAACAACTCAGGAGGTCTATTGGCTATGTATTACAACACCATGGTCTGTTTCCGCATTATACGGTAGCGGAAAATGTGGCCATTGTTCCGCACTTGTTAAAGTGGGAAAAGGTAAAGATCCGGCAGCGCACAGATGAACTTTTTGTAAAGCTAAAGCTTGATCATTCTTTAAAAAAACAATATCCTGCTGCTTTGAGTGGGGGGCAACAACAGCGTGTTGGACTTGCCAGGGCATTGATGACGGATCCACCAGTATTATTGATGGATGAGCCTTTTGGTGCTTTAGATAACCTAACCCGCAGCCACATCAGAAAAGATTTTATGGAACTCGATGAATTTCGTCGGAAAACAATTATAATGGTAACCCATGACATTCCTGAAGCTTTTGAAATGGGCGATAAAATTTGCCTGATGGATAAAGGGTTGGTGATGCAATTGGGTACGCCAGATGAACTTCTTTTCAATCCTGCTAACAAATTTGTGAGCAATTTCCTGAAAGACCAGCGCTTATTTTTAGAATTGAAATCCTTTAAAATTGGCGAACAATGTGCATGGGAGATGATGGAGGGAATGAAAAAGATTGAACTGCAGCAAGTATTAACAAGAGTACTTAAACCATAACGATGGAAGAAGCGCAAACTTTCTGGCAATTTATTGCAATGAATAGTGATAAGTTGCTTAGTCAGACGGGTGCGCATGTTGCACTCACGTTGATTTCTTTATTGTTGTCCATTTTAATTGCCGTTCCACTCGGCATATTAATTGCCAGAAAACCTGTAATAGCTGGTTCTGTTTTGGGTTTTACAGGCATATTGCAGACTATTCCAAGTATTGCCTTATTGGGTATTCTTATTCCTTTTCTGGGTATTGGTTATAAACCAGCCATACTTGCCCTGTTTTTATATGCCTTGTTGCCTATATTGCGCAATACTTATACGGGTATAACAGGAGTTGATCCTGTAGTAAAAGATGCTGCAAAAGGAATGGGCATGACCGACTTACAGATTTTATTTAAAGTAGAGTTGCCTTTGGCTTTTCCAATTTTAATGGCTGGTATAAGAACTGCAACAGTAATCAATGTTGGTGTAGCTACTTTAGCCGCTTACATTGCTGCAGGTGGTTTAGGAGAATTTATTTTTGGAGGTATTGCCTTAAACAATAGCAATATGATACTTGCTGGAGCTATTCCTGCCGCATTATTAGCTATACTGCTTGATTTCTTACTGGCACTGGTACAGAAGCTGAAATTAAAAAAGTTGAAGCTCGCGTATCTCTTTTTGCCTTTTTTGCTGATCCTATCCAGTTCTTTTTATTTATTACCCACTCAAATTGGCGGGAGAATGCTCGCCGGTTTCAGTCCTGAGTTTATGGGCAGGAGTGATGGGTATATAGGTTTAAAGTCCGTTTATGGTTTAGCTATAGAAACAGTAGTCATCAGTGATGCCATGAAGTATAAAGCCGCTTATGAAAAAAAGCTGGATGTGATTGATGGCTACAGCACTGACGGTAGGTTAAAGGCATTTAAGCTGGTTCCATTAATAGACGACAAGCACATTTTTCCTCCTTATTACGCCGCGCCAATAGTTAGACAGGCCACGCTGAATAAATATCCAGAACTAGAAGGAATTTTAAACCAACTCGCTGGATTGATCAACGACCAGACAATGACTGCATTAAATTATAGGGTGGATAAGCTAAAGGAAAGTCCGGAACAAGTAGCTATAGATTTTTTGAAAGAGAAAAACCTTTATAAGCCTGACCGCCAGGGTAGAAAAGGTGTGATCAGGGTGGGTTCAAAAATTTTCGGGGAGCAGTATATTTTAGCACAGCTGTACAAATTACTTATACAGGGCAATTCTGACTTAAGCGTAGCCACAAAAACAGGCTTAGGAGGAACGAAAATTTGTTTTGATGCGCTAAACAATAACCAGATAGATTTATACCCTGAATACACAGGTACGGGTTTTTTGGTTATATTAAAGCCTGATTTACACACAGTGAAAACCCTTAGTAGAAGTCCGGATGCGGTTTATCAATACATATACCGCGAATTCAAGAAACAATACCAGTTAAAATGGTTAAAGCCCATTGGTTTTAACAACAGTTACGCATTGATGATGCGTAGCGAACAGGCACAAAGTTTGCATATAAAAAGCATATCAGATTTAACCCATTATATAAACCAACAATAATATGTCATTTTGGGAACAGTATTCAAATACAAGAGCGCTAAGTGTAAAGATATGTTCAGCGCTTGAAAAAGAAGATTATGTGGTACAGCCTGTAGTGGATGTTAGTCCGCCTAAATGGCATTTAGGTCATACCACCTGGTTTTTTGAAACTTTTATCCTTAAACCTTACAGCATTGCTTATCAGGAATACAATCCCTCTTTCAACTACGTTTTTAATAGTTATTATGAAACTTTAGGCGCAAGAGTAATCCGTACAGACCGTGGTAATTTAAGTCGGCCAACAGTAGATGAGGTATATCGCTACCGTTATTATGTAGATTTAGCCATGCAGCATTTCCTTACAACTGGAGATTTGGAAGAGTCTGTTAAAGCGATTTTTATATTGGGTATCAACCACGAGCAGCAACACCAGGAGTTGCTCTGGTACGACATTAAATATATATTAGGTCATAATCCTTTATTTCCAGTATATCAACTAGAGGCAATAGAGGATGGTTTAGTAGTCGAAAAAGCAATAAGTGATTGGGTAGAAGTATCAGAGGGTTTGTATGAAATTGGCTATAAGGGTACAGATTTTCATTTTGATAACGAGTTATCACCACACCAGGTATACCTTCAAAAAGCTGAAATCAGTACAACACTAGTCACCAATGCCGAATACCTGCAATTTATAGAGGAAGGAGGTTACCGCAATTTTAATTATTGGCATGCAGACGGATGGGATTGGGTAAATACCAATAAAATTGTTGCACCATTATATTGGTATTCCATAGCATATTCCTGGCATGTGTATGGTTTATCGGGCTTGAAGCCATTGAACCCTGATGCAGCAGTAGCTCACATCAGTTTTTATGAGGCTGCAGCTTTCGCACAATGGAAAGGCATGCGTTTACCTACAGAATATGAATGGGAAGTAGCTTCTAAAAAGTTTAATTTCGGACAGTTATGGGAGTGGACTGAAAGTGCCTATTTACCTTATCCAGGTTTCTCAAAAGCGCCGGGAGCTCTAGGAGAGTACAATGGTAAATTTATGGCAAATCAAATGGTTTTACGTGGGGCTTCTGTTGCCACCTCGCCAAACCACTCTCGTACTACTTACCGTAATTTCTTTCATCCTCACTTACGCTGGATGTTCAGTGGTATCAGGTTAGCAAAATAGGGTGATCATAATCAAATAAATCTTCCCGCCGCTTGATATTTGGCGGCATTGGGTTAGCAAAAAATAGAATGGAACAATTTTTAAAAGAAGTAATCGAGGATTTAAGTCAGCAGCCCAAGCAATTAAATCCTAAATATTTTTATGATGAGGCAGGAGACCTGCTTTTTCAACAAATCATGAATTGTGAGGAGTATTATCCCACAAATTGTGAAATGGAGTTGTTTAAGGAGCGAACAGCAGATTTAGCAGTTGCCTTAAAAAATGGATTCGAAGATTTTGATTTAATTGAATTGGGTGCCGGTGATGCAACAAAGTCAATTTTTTTACTACAGGAACTTGTTCGTCAGAATGTAAGGTTTACTTATATGCCTATAGATATTTCCAAAAATATAATAGATCATTTGGAAAGCACGCTGGCAGATCAGATTAAAGGTTTAAAAGTAAAGGGCTTAAATGGAGAATATTTTGAAATGCTAAAGTATGCCAATCAACTGTCTGATAAGAAAAAAGTAATTCTATTTCTAGGTGGTAATATTGGTAATTTTGAAGTTGCTGAAGCAAATGAATTTTGCAAACAGCTAAAATCTTACCTACAGCCAGGTGATTTGGTTTTAATAGGTTTCGACCTCAAGAAACATCCACGAATCATTCGGGCGGCTTATAATGATAAAAGAGGTTTTACGAAAGAATTTAACCTTAACCTATTGCGCAGAATTAACCTGGAATTGGGCGCTAATTTTGAAATTACACAATTTGAGCATTATCCGAGTTACGACCCCGCAACCGGGGAATGCAGAAGTTATTTGATTAGTTTAAAGGAGCAAGTGGTTCATATAGATAGGCGTAAATTTCATTTCGCAGCAGACGAGTTTATATCCATGGAGATTTCCCAAAAATATAGTGTGGAGGAAACAGAACAAATGGCTTTACATTCCGGATTTAAACCACTGAAACATTTTCTAGATTCCAAATGCTGGTTCTTGGATACCGTTTGGCAAGTTGAACCCTAGAAACAAAATCAAAATTCTGTCAATAAATAATTTTAGTGTTATCTGATCTCCATTCATGATGGGTTTAGAATAGGTTATGTCTGGTGCTGAACTAGTACGGGGTTGGTAGGGAGCTGGTAGGGACCTTGTAGCGGAAATTGGGTACAAAGTCCCTTAAAGGTGCGGACAAAGACACAGCTAAATCCTTGTCAAGGTTAAGTTATTATCGATGTATAGGTATAAAAAAGGTTTAACACAAGAAAGCCTGTCAACATGAATCATGAGACAGGCTTTTCTTTAAATATTAAATGGTCTGATTAAAATAAAGAGAATTCAACTCTTCTATTTTTCTGACGGCCGTCAGCTGAATTGTTACTTGCTATTGGTTGGTTTGGACCGTACCCTGTAGCTTCGATTCTAGAAGGATTAGCACCTTGAGAAACTAAGTAAGCTTTAACAGCTTCTGCTCTATCTTTAGATAAGCGTAAGTTCAATTGCATAGAACCACTATTATCAGTATGGCCAGCAAGTTTCAAGCTAAAGTTTTTCTCTACTAATAAGGCAGCAACTCTGTTTAAGGTAGTGTAAGATTTAGATCTAAGTGTCGATTTACCTAAATCAAATTCTAAGTTTCTAATTGCTTCATCAACAATTCTACGATCTTCAGTAGTAACAATTACCTTTTCTCTAATGATTGGAGTAACAGCTTTCAAAGGACAACCAGACCCGTCAACTACAGTACCTGCAGCTGTACCAGCACATTTATCAAATTTGTTAGCTACACCATCATTGTCATCATCGCCCATTTCTTTTGCATAAGCTTCTCTATCTCGTTGAGCATTTTCTTCCTGAGTAGATAAAGCTCTTCTTAATTCTGCACTTTCTGCAGCGCTTTCTTCGCGGATAGCAGCAATTGCGCTATAGTTTTGTAATTGAGAAGTACCTTTTTTACCTAAAGCAATTTCTACACCGGCATGAGCATAAGAGAACCTGTCATTAGCAGCACCCGGGGTGCCGTCGAAATTATTAGTTTTCATGAAATTAACATCATAACCTAAGTCAATGTTAACGCCTTTTGAAACGCCTAATTTAACACCAGCTCCAACAGGTATAAACCAGTTTTCGTTGTAATTTGTGCTTCTTCCTTTAGGTGCATCAGTAGTTGCAGCAGAGGACATATAACCAGCACCTGCAGTAAAGTAAGGTGAAAGGATATTGCGTTTTTGATTTAAGCTTAAGTTAGCTAAAGTTAGGTTAGCTTTTACAGCTGCAGACCAGTCAATACGGGTTTCGAAGCCACTGTTTTGTTCTGCTGCTGTAGCTGCAAGATCAGTTAAATCATTGGGTCTGAATCCTTTTACTTTGCCTGCAAGAAAATCTGCTTGTAAACCAAAGCCTGGAAGAATTTGTTTCTTGATATAACCACCGTAACCCCAGCTTTCTTGAGGTGTATTGAAATCACCATTGTTATCAGCATTAAATGGTGTATAATGGGTTAACATACCACCGTTTAAACCAATTGACCAAGTACGGAATTCTTTTTTTGCGAAACGTGCTGTTGTGTCTGAAATTGAATTTTGTGCGAATAAACCACTTGATAATCCTACTAAGGATAATACTAAGGCGGATTTTGTAATTTTTGAGTTCATATTTTTAATAATTGGATATTAATGTTCTGTGTTAACTGAACAATAAATAATAATCTTGCCAAAAATTATTTTATACGCCAATTATGTATAAATAATTAAAAATCAGGTATTTATACCAAGTAAAAAGTATTTTTATTTGTAAATATAAATATTCATTTGCGTTAATATAACGTATAGTATTTGCTACATGTATGATTTTTAATGTTTACTTATAGCTCAAATACCTTCCCTTTTTTTGGTATTTCAACGTTGTATCCTTCGTTTTGTATGGCAATAGCTAAACTTTCTAAACTTTTTTCTTCACCATGGACAAGAAAAACGGTTTTAAGTTTCTCTGGATTCTGAGCTTTAATATTTGTCAGCAAGTCGTTATGATCGCCATGTCCGCTCAGTAAATCTGTTTTTTTAATGCTGGCATACACCATTAAATCGCGGTTTCGTATACGAACCACAGGGTCGCCTCTTAAAAGTCTGTTCCCCAGGGTGCCTTTTGCACAGTAGCCTATAAATAGAATAGTACAATAATAATTTTGTATATTATGGTATAAATGGTCTTGTATTCTGCCACCTTCCAGCATGCCTGCCGAAGAAATAATGATGCAGGGCTCATGGTAATTGGAAATGGAAGCACTTTCTTTTTTCTCCTCTACATAGGAAAGGGCATCAAACTCAAATTCATCACCATGGTTTTTGTAAAACTCCCTTGATTCCTCACTCACCAAATCATGGTGTTTACGGTAAACGGCTGTAGCTAAGGTAGCAAGCGGACTATCAACAAATACCTTTACCTTTGGTAACAAACCGCTACTGAATATTTTATTAAGGGCAAATACCAGGGCTTGTGTTCTGCCAATGCTAAATGCAGGAATAATTAGTCTTCCTGGAAATTTAATGCAGGCATTACTGATAATTTCGACCAGTTTTTCTTCCAAAGTTGTATCCGCTGTATGGAACCTGCCACCATAGGTAGCTTCAGAAACCAGGTAATCAACCGGCGGTATATTTTCAGGGTCTACTAAAACAGGGTAATTTTTGCGGCCCACATCTCCGGTAAAACCTATTTTTTTCTCTGTTCCATTTTCATTGATTTTGAGTACCACTGCTGCGGCACCTAATAAATGACCTGCAGGAATAAAAGTTACTGATATATGGTCAGTAATGTTAAATTCCCGGTGGAAATTAATGGTCACAAAACGGCTGACCGTTTCATTAACATGGTTTTGTAAGTATAATGGCCTTGGGCCACCGTGATGCTTTCTGTTGGAACCTCTTCTGGATTTATGAAGTTTACTTAAAAAAATATTCACAGAATCCATTAATAATAATTCTGTCAGCTCGGCAGTAGGTGGTGTACATAGAATCTGACCATTAAAGCCTAATCTGACTAATGTAGGTAGGTTTCCGGAGTGATCTATATGGGCGTGGGTTAATATAACGACATCAATTTCTGAAGGTTGGAAAGGAAAATACTCATTATCTTCCTGTTGGGTACCTTTTTCATGATCTAAACCACAGTCAATCACAATATTATAGTCTTCAGTTTGCAGAAGATGCATGCTTCCAGTTACCTGATATGCAGCTCCCCAAATGGTTAGTTTCATAGAATTGTATTACCTAAAAAGAGGTACAAGTTATTAATTTATTTTCAAATAGCCTGAAGCCAATTCATCCAGTCTGCTGTTTTATACTTATAGTTAAGCAGCTTAGGTACTTGAATGCTCGAAATAATTTTCCATTCTTTCAGTTCATCGATAAATTCTGGCAATTCCATGTTTAAGGCAGCAGCGGCAGCAATATAGAAAACCTGTTTTTGAGGGTGGTGTGGAGCCGAACCATTAAAGACATGACCAAATGCTTGATGGTTAATGATTTCTATTGTTAGTCCGATGCAATCCATTAAATGAATGAGGTTGATCTGAGACTGACCATTGGGTATGTTTTTTTTACCTGCGAAAAATCTTGCCGGATGTCTGCCCGGGCCAACCAAACCACTGAAACGTAAAATTGAGGTGGTAAAATTTTTATTTGAGCGAAGTAGCTGTTCAGCTTGGAGTACTAGTTTGCCAGACGGCGTTTGAGGCTGTGTAATGCTTAATTCAGTAACCTCCGTATTTAAATCGCCATATACAGATGTGGAGCTAATAAAGATCACTTTTTTGATGTTATTGACTGAAGCTAATTTAGCAATCATTTCAATTTTTTCAGGATATTGTGTTATTTGATCGCTATGCCTTTTTGGAGGAATACTAATGATCAATATTTCTGAATCAAAGAAATCCCCAGGTGTAAGTTTTGCTCCAGCCTCAAAATTCAGTAGGTATGGTTTAATTCCAGCTTCAGCTAGGGTAGGTAATTTAGCAGGGGTAGTAGTAGAACCTTTCACAACGTGCCCTAGTCCTATCAGCTTTTTTGCTAATTCAAATCCATACCAGCCGCAACCAATAATACTGATACTTCCTGTTTCTTTGTTGATCTGCATTAATAATTAAAATTACTTTCCATAAAAAAGGGGTAATGCCAGATAGCAAACCCCTTTTGATTTTTTTAAAGAGTATGATTAAAGAACTCTTACATTTGATGCTTCAGGACCTTTTTTACCTTCATTCAATTCAAATTCAACATCGTCGCCTTCATTTAATTCTTTGAACGAGTCTCCTGCTATCGCAGAAAAATGTACGAATATATCTTTACCTCCTTCTTCAGGTGTGATAAAACCAAACCCCTTTGAAGAATTAAACCATTTAACTTTTCCTGTCTTACGCATATTTTTATTATATAATTCGATGTGAAAGTAAACATTAGAAAATTAAAATCCAAAAAACAGTCTTACAACAACTTGAAATTTTTACAAAAAAAATGTAAAAAGCGTTTTAACTAAACTTTAAGGGTAATTATTTGTTCATAGCTTAAATAAATTAAACAACTATGGAAGCTAAAAAAGACTGCCAAAACAAACATAAAGCTATATCAGTTGACAAAACAACCGGTGAAAAGCAAGCAGAAATGGATAACCTGGGGTTAGATGCAGATCATTCTTCAGATACAGGGTACCACCACTTCAATAATGATAACGATAGAATAACAGGAAATAAAGATGGAGAAAAGGATTCTGACAGAGATAACGGAGAAGTTGGACATTCACCATTAATGGATAAGTAAAAATCTTGGCATCATTTTTTCATATCTATTATAAATTATAAATTTAGATATTTTTGATATGAAAAAAATACTTTCTATAATCGCAATTGCGATCGTTCTATCATCTTGTAGTAACAAGGCAAAAGATCAGGCTACATTAGAAGCAGCAAAACATGTTGCACTAAAAGAAGTAAGAGATAGCTTAAGGTTAGACAGCTTTAGAACTGCTGAAGTTGCTGAGAAACAAGAAATAGAGCGGTTAGCCCAAATAAAAGAGGAGCGCGAAGAAAAACGCATGTTATTATTGTCTCAACAAAGAGAAGCATCTGCTCCAGCTGCAACTTCAAGTTCTCGATCGAATTCTTCAACAACAACCAGTGCTAAGAAAGAAGGATGGAGTCAAGCTGCAAAAGCCGGTGTAATTGGTGGAGCTGCAGGTGCAATTGGTGGTGCTATGATAGATAAAAAGAAAGGTAGAGGAGCCGTAATTGGTGGTGTTGTAGGTGCAGGTACAGGTTATATCATTGGTCGTAGTCAGGATAGAAAATCTGGAAGGGTACAATAAGAATTATACCTAAAAATCATATTTGAGAGCTGTAACAGATATAAATGTTACAGCTCTTTTAATGTTAGATTAAAATTAATTCTAAGATTATGCTTTCGCATTTCTCTGTTTTATATTTTAATTTTGTATGTTCGTATCGTTAAAGGTTTGTACACAAGTATGACTATGGTTAAAAAGCAAATACTAATTGTAGATGATGAGATTACAATTCTAAAATTATTGAATTTTGTACTTTCTTCAGAATATGATCTAATCATAAAAAACAGTGGTGTTGAGGCACTCACATGGCTCGAGGAAGGGCATTCGCCTTCATTAATCCTTTCTGATTTGGAAATGCCTTATTTTGATGGTAGTTCCTTTATCTATAATTTGAAGATCAGTGGTTTCTATAGAAATACACCTATTGTCATTTTATCCGGAGCCAGTAACCTGGAGGAAAGAGTTACCCAGATGCCTTTTGAAGTAGATGCATTTATACCAAAACCTTTTAATCCAACACAATTAAAAACCGCTATCTCAAATGTTTTCAGCAAATATGAACTCGTTGGAAACTAGTATTCAAACAGCGACTATCGTTAAGCATTCTATTCGATTACTGTATTCAGGCTCAACTTTTACGAAAGAAATTTTGCAAGTCCTGCAAGATGCTTTTATTGTACATGCCGAAACCACCATTGATAATTGTGAAGTCTATTTAAAAGAACAATCCTTGTTTAATTTACCAGATGTGATCATTATTGAAGTAACTGACAGGAAGAAATGTTTTGAATTTATAACGAATATCAAGAAGGATCCCTTATTGAAAGGACTGGTGTTGATCTTGCTGTCCAATGATGCAGATGAAGAACTTAGAAAAACGGCCATGAGTTATAAGGTAAATGATTTATACCTTACTCCGATACCATTAAAAGACCTTTGCGAGCGGGTTGTTTTTCTTGTTAAGTTTAAATTAATCAAGCCACAGCTTTCAGATCTCTCGAAAATTGATGTTAACTATAAAATACCTTTATATAAAAGAACTTTTGATGTTTTAGCTTCTGGTACTGCTTTATTATTACTGTCTCCATTGTTGCTCACGGTTGCAGCAGTTATTGCTGCTCAGTCAAAGGGACCCGTTATATTTAAAAGCAAAAGGGTAGGTACAGGATACAGGATTTTTGATTTTTATAAATTCCGTTCCATGCGTAATAATGCAAATAAGGAGCTGGATTCTTTAACTGAGCTGAATCAATATCATAAATCAGAAGCCGGGCAGACAACCTTTGTTAAATTGAAAAACGATCCAAGGGTAACTAAATTCGGGGCACTGATCAGGAAATACAGTATCGACGAACTGCCGCAATTATATAATGTTTTTAAAGGCGATATGTCATTAGTGGGTAACCGTCCGCTTCCTTTATATGAAGCCGAAATGTTGACCTCCAATGAATGGAGCATGCGTTTTCTTGGACCAGCAGGCTTAACCGGACTTTGGCAGGTTAGCCGAAGAGGCCGCGAAGACATGTCTGAAAGGGAACGTAAAAAGCTGGATAATTTTTATGCACAGAATTATTCTTTCTGGCTGGATGTAAAGATTATTTTTAAGACATTCCCTGCGCTTGTTCAAAAAGAAAAAGTATAATAATATAAACATAAAAAAAGTGCTTAGGTCAATTTCCTAAGCGCTTTTTTAGTTGTCGTCACAATTTTGCTGCGTAAGGTTAATGCCCCTTATGATGACCTCAAATTCTGTTCGCCTATTCATCTGTTGGTCTTCTTCAGAGCAAGGTACACCATCAAAACAACGGTTAACTAACCTGGTTTTGCCATAATATTCAACGCTGATCCTGTTGGCGGCTATGCCTTTATTTACCAGGTATGCCCTTGCGGCAGCACCCCTTCTTAAAGACAAGTTACGGTTGTAATCATTGGAAGCACGACTATCACAATGGCTAGACGTTATGATACTAATTTCAGGATGTTTTTTCATCAAAATATAAAGTTCGTCTAAGGCAGGTATTGCATCACGTCTAATTTCAGAGCGATCCAAATCATAATAAATATTTTTTACCGCAAAGACCTTTTTCAAAGAGTCACAATTATTCAACACAAATTGCTGCTGAGATTCGGTCCGGTTTAATATGATATCGTGTCGAATGACTGAATCTACTTCAATGCCCTGCGAAGTAACAAAACTCAGCTTATTAATGTATCCAAGCTTGCTGCCTGTCATTTCATAATCTGTTTCTCTTGGTAACTCCCGCCTATATTTTCCTTGCCTATCTGTTTTGAGGGTATCTATTCCATCCAGGTGACGCATGAGTATCCTGCTGTTGGCAATTGGAATCCTGGTGATCGCATCAGTTACTATTCCTTCCAGAATAATTAATTGGAATGCACGTTTAAACCGGTAAATATCATCACTACCACTTCTGTTAGAACTAAAGAAACCAATTTTTCCGTCCTCACTTTTTACCAGACTAAAATCGTCTTTAGGAGAGTTGATTGGAGAACCCATGTTTTTTGGCAGACTAACTGGTTTCATTTCTTTCAGCAGAACTTCAAAAAGATCCAGTCCCCCTAAACCAGCATGACCAGTAGATGCAAAATATAGCGAACCTTTTTTATCAAGAAAGGGGAACATTTCATTTCCCTCCGTATTAATTTGTTTACCCAAATTTATAGGTCTGGTCCATTGTCCATCACCAGAACGAACACAATAATAAAGATCAGTTCCACCATAACCACCAGGCATATCAGAAACAAAGACTAAAATAGTACCGTCGCCACTTAACGTAGGGTGTCCGGTAGAATATTCGTTGCTATTGTATGGGAATTCCGTCAGTTTTGACAAGTGATCGCCAGTGGCAGTATATAATTTAAGTTTATTGATGCCCTCGATACTGGTCTGGGCATTGCCATTAAAATAATTGTTTCTGGTAAAAATTATGGAACCATCAGGAAATATAGCCGCCGCCGCCTCATGAAACTTTGTGTTTACTTTATTAGTGAGGAGCTTTGGATGAACGCTATTGGCTAATAAAGCTCTTAAAGTATCCTTTTGAATGGAAGAAGTATAAATACCTAAATTTTTTGTGTCATTACTGGTAGGCGCGGTATCATCATCATTGAATTTAAATGACTTATTTAAATTGGTTTTGTACGCTTTTTTTAAACTGTCAGAATTAACGGCTTTAATCTCGCTTAGTTTTTCAATTGCAAATAAGTTAGTGAATGGTGTATTATCCCATAAAAAAACACGTTTATTTATTTTAGCCGTTGGCCTGTTGCTGCTAAAAATTAAACCATCCTTATAAAAAATTGGAGCATATTCAGCACTTTGAGTATTGATATTTGTAAAGTTTATAACCCAATTGCCCGTGTTAGTATTAAATGTACTTGAATGAGTACGTGCAAAAACAGCTGCCCTTTTATCTGCAGGTACTAAGGAAAGGTATTTCCTATACCAGCCTTCAGAACCCTCATAGTGCTGGTTATTTGCCAATGCTTCAGCATAGTATAGTGCCCATTCTGGTTTTAAAGGTTTGTTAGCTGTTAATTTTTTATACCATTTTAATGTAGCTTCATAGTTTTGCACCATTTTGTAACTATAGGCCAACATTTCCTGAGCCTTAACTTGGGTTGAATCTGTTTTTAAAATTAAATTCAATTGTCTGATGGCCTCGTCATATTGCAAAGATTTGAATTGATAACTTGCCTTTTTCATTTGTGAAGAGAGGCTAGCTGAAGACTGTGCTTGCAAAGGATTTGTAAAAGCTATGCAGTACAAGAAAAGGAAGGCAATTTTATATTTGAAAAATTTCATAAGACAATTAGAAATATCTGGGCGAAAGTGTTTTACCTTTAGCAAATCCGAATTCATAACGTAGCATAATTTCATGACTTCCTGAATTAAAATTTTGCAGACTTGTGGTACTACGGTCGTAACTATAACCAATTCTAATTTGCGGAGATGCCTGTATTTCAACAAGCCCAGCTATGTCAGCTTCTGTACGGTATTGAGCACCTATACCAATAACATCTTTAATCCATAGAGTCGCATTTAAATCTGCTTGAATGGGCGCACCTTTAACACCCTTTACCAGGAAAGAAGGTTTAAGTTTAAAATCATCTGTTAGTGTAAAAACATAGCCTGAAGCTAAAAACAGGTGTAAAGCTTGCTTACCACTTAATTTTTCGCCCGATGAATTTTCCGCAGACAAGTCGTTAGGCAATAAATCCTGGGCCGCTAAACCGATATAAAATTTATCTGAGTTATAATAAATCCCCGTTCCGAAGTTTAGCAGGACTTTGTTGATGTTACTTGCAAAGGCAGGATCGTAAGCAGCACCAGAACTGAGAGGAATATCCAAAAGGTTAACCTTATACTGACTAACATTTCCCTGCATTCCAAAGCTTAATGTGCCCACATCCATTTTAATTCTATAAGCCGCACTAAAAACTCCAGAAGTAGTTTGAGTTTTATCTAAACGGTCGCTAATTAATTGAAAACCCAGACCAATTTTATCGTTTAAAATAGGGGCATCAATAGTGAAAGTTCCTGTTTTTGGCGCACCATCAATACCCACCCATTGATTTCTAAACAAAGCAGTAGCAGAAATTACATTACGGCTGCCTGCATAAGCAGGGTTAATGGCAAGTGTATTGAACATGTATTGGGTATACATTGCGTCTTGCTGCGCTTTTAAGTTTAGACCCAAAAGCACCAAGACCAAGAGTATAATTTTTTTTTTTAGTTGTAGCATTTTATCTTCTAATGTTTAGCGGTCCAGCTTTCTTGTTTTTTCCATCTATCTTTATGATGTAATAATAGGTTCCTACTGGTACATCCTCACCTATGTGAATGCCCTCAGTTGTTTTACCATTCCATTCATTTTTATAATTTGTTGATCGGTAAATACGGTTGCCCCATCTGTTAAAGATTTCTAAATGAATTTGCACATTTGCTGCATTTTCGATGAAGAAGTAATCATTGATGCCATCATTATTTGGAGAGAATCCACCAGGTATAAACAATTCTACTTGATTTAAAGTAACCGGTGTAGGTATTGCAGGGCTAACGTCATTGGCGACTTCAGGATCAGGGAATAAACCATTCGTAGACTGGTCGTTTGTCGGACTTCCATCATTTGATGAATAGCCCAACGCAAAGGCGATGTTGTTAAAGGTTCCTTCTGTTTCTTTTAGGTTCACATTTATATCTAGAATGACCTGTTCTTTATTTTGTGCACTGATGTTGCTGTTTGGCAAAAGCATATTTTTAACCGTGACTCCATCGTAAGCCGGATTAACAATCAAATTGCCTGTAGCAATTAAGCGTTTCACTATGACGGTGTTATTTTTAAATGTACTTTTTAAATCATCAGTTAAACTTACATTGTCGATACTTGCCTTTGCGCCATAATTAATAATGTTAAAAGTATAGCTGAGGTCATAACTACCATCCATATTTTTGATGTTTGAAGTCAATGCTTTTGCCAGACCTATTCTACTTGGCATAGGGGGAGGATTGACAATAATATTGACAGTAGCTTGATTTGATATTGCGCCGAGGATATCTTTTACGGTATAGACAAAAAAATCATTTCCATAAAAGCCGTTATTTGGGGTGTAAGTTACAATACCAGTTTGCGGATCAACTACTAAAGTTCCATTTTGAGGTTGCCTTACAATGACAACACTTCCGCGGTTTAGGGTATTATTACCATCAGCATCTGTATCATTATTTAAAATCAGGACTGCAGCACTTGTATTAATGTCGGTAGACAAGGCATCATTATTTGCAACAGGAGGGTGGTTAACTACAATTTGAACATCATCAAAGAGTTCACAGCCGCCAGCAGAACGGAGGGTCCAGCGAAAAATATAAACGCCGCTGCTAAGGTTGTTTATTGCAGTGTTGAATTGTGCAGGGTTAACAAACGTTGCCGTACTTGGGCCAGAAATTTGTGTCCACAGACCAGTACTGGCACCTGGGTTATTTCCTTGAAAAGTAAAGGTGGTTGTAGGTGTGCTGATGTTTAAAAGTTGATCAGTTCCTGCGTTGGGTGTAACGGGACCAGCAGTATAGGTTAATGTTATAGTAGCGTTATTTGAAGTTTTACCATAAGTATCCTTGATGTTATAGCTTCCTATTACACTGCCTGAGAATGATGGTACAGGAGTAAAAATAATATCACCACCTGGATTTATAGAAAACACACCTTTGTCTGGTACAGTAAAAGTATCCTGAAGACCGGTTGTTGTAGGATCAAGATCTATTGATGCTTTATTTATGGAACCACCAGCATTATCAGTTTTGTCGTTGGTACTAATATCTATTCTTGCCAGGTTACCTTGGCATAAAGTAAGTTCATCATTGGCTGCTTTAGGAAAAACTAAACTATTCTCATCTAATACATCAATATATACGTTTCTAATTTCATGAAAGTTAGTTGAAGCTCCTGTTGAGGAAGCAAAACCATATTTCAGGTTCGCTGGTGCAGCTCCAGGATAGTAATAGTTATTAATGACAGTTGAGGTAACTAAGGTCGGCCCTCCCCGAGATATTCTCACCGTTATATTGTAACCGCCTTTAGGATTAGGAACCAGATCCATTAAAACACGGCGAAAACCAGGAGATGCAGTTTCTGGTTGTCTGGATGTTATATCTCCAACCAAACTAAAGCCCAATGAAGATGTTTTAATTGAAGTTAAATAGGCGTAATTACCAGCAGTTAATGCTGCACCATCACCTTTACCACGAAGGGTTACAGAACCAGGACTTAAACCAGTTATGCCACCCTGTCTTCCTTCGTTTGTATTAGAAAAGTTTCCAAATTCATCCAGTCCTATAGCAAGGTAACCTTTACTAACCCCAGGAGAGGTAGGTGTTGTTGTTGTAATCTGTGCATAACCTAAAGACCCACCAAAGCCACCAATATTAAAAGGACTAGCTGTGGCGTCATAAAGGAAAAAGCTGATCCCATCAGCACCACTGCCTCCATATACATAATATTCAAATTGCACGGTTAAGCCCTGGGTAGAAGGGAAAATTGAATTGCTATAAATGTATCCTTTTTGATTTAATGATCTGTTGGTTAAACGAAGATAGCCATTGTCTGGCACATCTATTGGTGTTCCAGTATGTGATAGGGTTTCTAAATCATAACTACTGCCAGCGGCAGTTAGAAAAGCAGACGGAGCACCACCAAAATTAATTCCGGGAGCGGTTGCGTTTTTAAAACTTTCAGTGTAGGGGAATTGAGCAAATGCATTCGTTATACCTAAGCTAAATATAAAACATAAGGCAAGCCGTAAAAGCTTTATCATAAAGTAGTCACTAAAATGTCTATAAAAATATTCAAATATATCCAAAAATAAGGCCGAATACTGAAATGTATAGAATTAATGGATGGTTAGCTTGAAAGTCAATAATTCAAAGACTTGTTGTGGAATAATTTCCCCAAATGTTATATTTTATTCTACGAATTCAAATCAGTATTAAAACAGGTATTTCTTTCAATTTCAATTTTTTTAATTGCTTTACCACAAATAGGTTTTGCATTGCCTTTATTTGAGGATAACTTTATTCAATTCTTCCGTTAATTTAATCTTTGAATAAATTTTATTTTTTTGATAAAATAACATTATTATATTGAGTTATATTAGTTTGATTGGTATAATATTAGCTTATTATTTAATGATAAACTTATATATTTGGTTTTACTTTATTTATCTATGAATAAAAAGTCTACGCTTACCATAATAATATGCCTCTTTTCTTTCATTATTCAAACAAGTCGCGTTTTTGCTCAGGAAAGTATTTTAAGTGAGGTCTCTTTCCTTTATATGGAAAGACTTGTTGCAACGGCAAAAGCAAATTATCCTAAGGTTAAAACTTTAGGAAGTGAGATCACTATGGCGAAAACAGATTTGTCAGCTGCAAAAATATCCTGGTTAGATCCATTTTCTTTACAATATGTAGCACGGTCAAATCAAGCCAATACAAATGCAGTTAATTTAACCACCGCAGATTTTTTAACTGGCTATCAATTTGGCGTAAATTTCAATCCTGGGATATTGTTTTCTAAACCTGGAAATATAAAGAAGGCTAAAGAACAAGTCAAAATTGCCCAGGCGAATGAAGAAGAATATTTTATACAACTAGCGACTATGGTTAAAACAAGGTATTTTACATACTTACAGTTTCAGAAATCACTTGTCCCAATAAACAACGCCTATTCAGAAGCTCAAATTAATTTTAATGCTATAAAGAACAAATATCAGAAAGGTGAAGTCACCTTTTTAGAATTCAATAGTGCATCAACAGCATTAAATCAAGCATTTCAAAATAAATTGCAAATAGAAGCAGGTTATTTGAGTGCAAAAATCGCTATAGAAGAATTAACAGTTACAAGATTAGAAGACATAAAATAATGGACCAGGTATTTAAGTTTTTACATCTTTTAAAAAAATATAGGTTAATACTGATTATTGTTCCAATAATAACCGTAATTATTACATTTTTCCTGGTTCGTAACCTTCCTAGCTCTTATATTTCACAAGCGCAGGTGGCAACTGGAATAGTAGATGAGACACAACAACAATCTGTAATTTTACAATCTGCGGATCGTGATAAGGTGAATCAGAAATTCAGTAATCTTATGGAAATCATGAGGATGAATAAAGTCCTTGATCAAGTGTCTTATCAACTTATCATACATGATCTTACTGCTAAGGTTCCTTTTAAAAATAATAGTAAAGAATTGTTAGATTTAAATCAATCTGTCAGGGCACAGGCTTTAATGATATTTCGCGAAAAATACTTAAAAAGACAAGGTTTAACTTTAACAAGTTCAGCTCAAAATGATCTGTTTGAGCTTTTAAAATCCATGGGTTACGATGCAGAATCTCTAAAAAAGAAATTACTTATTTATCGTCCCGGCGACAGTGATTTTATTGTTTTGCAATTCGAATCAGAGAATCCGGATTTATCTGCGATGGTCGTAAACTCAATTGCTTCTGAATTTATTAAAAATTACACCTCTTCTATTAAGGAAAGTCAAGTAAGAGCCAGCAATTTCTTCAGCGAAATGTTAAGAGAAAAAAGTGATACGTTGTCTAATAGAATGAAGGAACTCCGGAATTATAAAGTTAAGAATGGTGTTTTAAATTTGACAGAACAATCTAAGCAACTTTATACCTTAATACTGCAGTATGATACTAAAAAACAGGAAGCAATAGAAAAAACATCCTCGTATGCAGGCGCAGTGAATGAAATTGATAAAAAGTTTGACCCCAGGGACAGAAATTATATAGAGGCCTCACTTTCAAAATTAAACCAGTCAATAGTTAATACAAAAGAAGAATTAAGTACCCTTTATGATTTATACATTACAAACGACCTTGATCCAAAGTATAAGTCAAGTTACGACTCCTTAAGCAAGAAATTGACCGCTCAAGTAAATAGGTCATCAGATCAATACATTACTAATCCTTTAAATACGAAGCAGGAATTAATTTCACAAAAGCTTAATCTTGAAATTCAGCTTGATATTTCCAGGTACAGTATCAATTCTATAGCGAATAAACTAAAGACATTAAATAAGCAGTTTGAAATGTTAGTTCCAAAAGAGGCAGATGTTCAATCGTTGGAAATGAGTATAGATATTGCCAGTAAGGAATATTTAGACATTTTGAATAAATATAACCAGAGTAATTTAGAATCTTCTTTTTCAACAAAAATGATTGTTGCTCAACCAGGTGTACCTGGTTTGTCTCAGCCTTCTAAGAAGATGCTATTGGTAATTTTGAGTGGAATAATAAGTTTTGTGTTTTGCCTTTTAGTTATTTTTATTATTTACTTTCTGGACGAAAGTATTTCTTCTGCTCAGGAATTAGCTAATGCAACTGATATTCCTGTATTGGGTGAGATAAATCAATTGTCAACGGCATCACAAGACCTTAATCATTTATGGAATCAGGAAACCCAGGCACCACATTTATTAGATTTTAAGAATCAATTGCGTTCTTTACGTTTTGAGATCGAGCGAGATTTAAAGGATAAAGTTTTAGTAATTACAAGTATCCATCCATCAGAAGGAAAGACCTTAATTGCGTTGAGCCTGGCCTTGGCTTGGAAAATGACGAATAAAAAGATCTTGGTGATTGACGGGAATTTCAGTAACCCAGGTATTACAAAAGCTGCTACTAGCAAAATTTATTTAGAAGATTTTTTCAACAATCAAGTTGATTTGGACAAAAATAATAAATCTGGTTCTATAGATATTTTGGGTAATAAAGGTGGAGATACTTCCTTATTAGAATTAGCTAGTCATGAGCAGATTCAATTAAAAATAGAAGAAGCCAAAAATGTTTATGATTTAATTATAATCGAAACTGCTGCTTTGACAAATAGAGATCAATCAAAAGAATGGGCTTTATTTTCTAAAAATATTCTTTCTGTTTTTGAGTCAGGGGGCACAATAACCCAAAGTAAAAAAAATTATATTGCTTATTTAAAAGAAACAGGTTCTTTTATGGGTTGGATAATTAATAAAGTTAATTCAAAAACAAATTGATGGTGTTATTATGGATTATCGTTCAGGTCTTTATTGGCTATAATTTAATTCTTCCAATTCTATTTTATTTTTTGTGGAAGTTAAAAAAAATAGTCAAAATACCTTTGGTTAAAGACATCCAGGAAATAGATTATGCCATTATCGTAACCGCTTTCCAACAAACTGCTCTTTTACCTGCTGTAGTGCAATCGTTGCTCAAATTAAACTACTCAAATTACCTTATTTATATTGTTGCTGACAACTGTGATACCAAGGATCTTTGTTTTGAAGATAAGCGTGTCATTATATTAACTCCACCAGAAACCCTAGCGAGTAATACACGTTCACATTTTTATGCGATAGCCCATTTTATTAGACCACATGAAAGGTTAACTATCATCGATAGTGATAATTTGGTTGACCCAGAATACTTAACAGCAATAAATAAAAGTTTTTCAAATGGATTTGAGGCAGTTCAAGGAATTAGGAAAGCTAAGAACCTAGACTCGACCATTGCCTGTCTAGATGCAGCAAGAGATATTTATTACCATTTTTATGATGGAAAAATTCTTTTTGAGTTGAATTCTTCAGCAACGCTTTCAGGTTCAGGGATGGCATTTACCACAAAGGTATATAAAGAATGTTTAGGTCACCTTGATGTTACAGGCGCTGGATTTGATAAGGTTTTGCAAGCAGCAATAGTAGGAAGAGATTTACGGATTGCCTTTACCGATCAGGCTATAGTATATGACGAGAAAACTTCCCAATCCAGTCAGTTGATAAATCAGCGAGCCAGATGGATCAATACCTGGTTTAAATACTTTAAATTTGGCTTTGAGATCGTCGTTAAAGGAATAAAAAATCGAAGTACTAACCAGTTTTTATTTGGGTTGATTTTATTAAGACCTCCTCTTTTTATATTTATTTTATTGTCAGGTTTATTTCTTTTAATTAGTTTATTCACTTCAATTTTAGGTTTTTATCTGTGGTTGTTGGCATTTCTGTTATTTGTAATTGGCTTTTACTTGGCACTGAAGCACTCCGGTGCAGATGCAAGAATCTATAAATCATTGAAAGGAATACCAAAATTTATTTTTTTTCAATTACTATCCCTGTCAAAAAGCAAAAATGCCAATAAAACATCGATAGCTACTACTCATTATCATAAACACAGTAATGATGACATTAAATAAATGCTTATTAGCTTCATCACCGTTAAAAACGTAAATAGCAATGAAAATAAGGCCAAATAAACGCAATGAACAACAGGTTGCGAAAGAAAAGAAGAAAATAGAAGAAATTACTTATAAGATTGCAATTTTCATTTCTGCCATTTCAACCTATTTTTTTTTTATAAAGCTTCTTTTGCTGTAAGAGTTTGATTTTAAATTATCATAAATAATGAGAAAAACCAGTAACATTTTAAAAGGTTTTTTAAAAAATGAAGCTTTGAAGCCCATTATCATAATGGCATTTCTTATCATTTTGGGTGCATTAATTTCAATTTTCACTTCACAATTTGGAGTAAAGGGTGCGGGTTTATTCTTTGTAGCGATAGTTGGAATACCCTCTGTTTATTTTATAGTCGTCTATCCAAAATTTGGAATCACAGTATTATTCATCTTGGCGTATTTCATCATGTGGTTTATACGGTTAAATATGGTCGATTATCCATTAGGGACAGTAATGGACTTTCTGCAAGCTTTGTTAATTCTGGGGTTTTTTATCAAACAAAAAAGCAATCCTGACTGGAGTATTTTTAAAGATCCATTGGGAGGTATGATTTTAATATGGGTTTTATATAATGTTTTACAAATAGTGAATCCTACTGCAGAATCTAGAATGGCATGGTTATACACTATCAGGTCTGTTGCTGGGGTAATGCTTTTATATTTTGTGTTTACCTATCAAATAAGGGAAATTAAATTTGTGCGGTTGATTCTGAAGATTTGGATCTTTTTAACAGTTATTGCTGCACTGTATGCCTATAAGCAGGAACTTTTTGGCTTCTTTTATTTTGAAGAGATTGAAATTCAAACTCCAAGGTTAAGAAAGTTATTGTTTATTAATGGAGTGTGGCGAAAATTCTCTATTTTTTCTGATCCTGTCGCTTTTTCTTATAATATGGTATCTTGCAGTTTGTTCTGTATTGCATTACTTTTTGGGCCGTTACCTGGTTGGAAAAAAGTAGTTTTAGGATGTTTAGTGCTATTTTTTTTAAGTGCAATGTTGCTTTCAGGAACCAGGGGTGCGTATGTTTTAATACCAGTAGGAATAGTAATGCTTACGATTCTAAATTTTAATAAGAAGGTTTTAATTTTCTCTATTTTTTCTGGAATTTTACTTTTGTTTTTAGTTTACGTTCCTACCTCAAGTCCTTCTATAAAGCGTTTCCAATCTGCTTTCACTCCATCAGACGATGCCTCTTTTAATCTTAGAGCAATGAATCAGAAAAAAATACAGCCCTATATACAAAAACATCCTTTTGGAGGTGGTTTAGGAGCAACTGGTGTTTGGGGGGCAAGATTTTCACCACATTCATTTTTAGCTGGTTTTCCTCCAGATAGTGGTTATGTAAGAGTTGCGGTAGAGTTAGGCTGGGTAGGCTTGTTTCTTTTTTGCACGCTAATGTTTGTTATTTTAAAGACAGGAATAAAGAACTATTTTGAAATAAAAGACCCTGAATTAAAAAACTACTGTTTAGCCACGGTGGTCGTTATTTTTGCTTATGGAGTTGGAAATTATCCACAGGAGAGCTTTGTTCAGTTTCCATCAAATATTTATTTTTATTTCTTTATAGCGCTAATATCAATCACGTTAAAAATTGACAAAATGAAAAGCCAGACTCAACTTCAATCGAATAAAAAATGATCAATTATACAGTCCCTTCCTGGGTAAAAGAAGTTAATCTTCCATTTAAAAGTTACTTTGAAATACCAAATCCGATATTTGAAGACTTAAATGCAGCATTAGACAGGCTGCAAAGTACTGAGCCACTTATCACTATTATAATTGCTGCCTATAATGAAGAAGTGAACATTTTACGCTGTATCACCTCTTTGTCGAAAACGAAATGTAAGCTTCCTTTTGAAATTTTAGTAGTTAATAACAATTCTGCAGATCACACACAGGATACCCTTAACCGAATTCATGTGAGACAATTGTTCCAACCTATACAAGGATGTGGTCCGGCAAGACAAATGGCCCAGGAAAATGCAAAAGGAAAATTTATTTTATTGGCAGATTCCGATTGCCTTTATCCACCAGAATGGATGGATGAAATGATGAAAGTATTGCAACAACCTGGCGTAGCGTGTGTTTATGGCCGGTATTCTTTTATTCCAGAACCAGGCTATGCGAGATGGCAATTGTATATGCTGGAGAAAATGAAAGATGCCATTGCAGGAGTCAGGCATTTAAAAAGAGCCTATTTAAATGCATTCGGCATAAGTATGGGCTATGTTAAGGCGTATGGTTTAAAAGCCGGATACATCATGCACAATACAAGAGGTGACGATGGAAGGCTGGCTTTTGATATGATGAAATATGGAAGTATTGAACAAGTGAAGTCAAACAATGCACGACCATGGACTAGTCCTAGGACTTTAGATCGTGATGGAAGTTTTTACAAGGCCATTACCAATAGAATAACCCGTGAGGCAGGAAGATTTTTTACCCTATTAAAAAGTGAAAAACCACACGACACAAAAAAATCAGCCAATTAGCATTATAGTTTTATACTATTAAGAAATGAATTTTATTTTTGTAAGCCTACAACGAATTAATACTGATAGAGAGTCGACTTCAACAAGTTTGGCAAAAGAACTTGCTAAAGAACATCAGGTTTTATATGTCAATCCACCAATTGACAGGAAAGCCTGGTTATTGCCGAGTGAAGATGTTTTTATACAAGCGCATATCAAACAAATTAAGGAGGGGAAGACCGGTTTAGTTAAAGACGAGAATAACCTATGGGTTTTAACACCAGGGAAAATAATTGAGTCTTTAAATTGGATACCCTCGACAAGCGTATTTTCGTTTTTTAATAAATTTAATAATAAGCGATTTGCTGGCGATATTAAGAAAGCAATTAAACAGTTAAATTTTAATAATTTTAATCTAATAATAGATAAAGATATTTTTAGAAGTTATTATTTAAAGGAACTCTTGAAACCGAAGTTCACTATTTATTTAGATCGGGATTACACTTTAGGCTTTGACTATTGGAAAAGACATGGGGTTACTTTAGAACCCAAACTAATGTCTAAATGTGATGCTGTTGTATGTAATTCAATGGATTTCACTAAGAAAGACATGAATTATAACCTAAATAGTTTCTATATCAGTAATGGAGCAAATTTAAATATATTCAATGCTGAAAAAGATTGGCAAGAGCCGGCAGAGTTAGTCGGTTTAGCACGTCCAATTGTTGGTTATGTAGGAGCATTAACTTCAACTAGATTAGATATTTCACTTATTGAAAACATCGCTAAAAATTTGAATAGGGGAAGCCTAGTTTTAATTGGCCCTGAGGATGATGGTTTTCTTAACAGTGAACTACATCAAATACCAAATGTACATTTTATACCTAAAATGAAGACAGAAATAGTTCCTTCCTACCTTAGTTATTTTGATGTATGTATTAATCCACAACTACTCAATGAAATTACCTTAGGTAATTTTCCTTTAAAAATTGTTGAATATTTGGCAATGGGTAAACCAATAGTAGGTACCGCTACTAATACCATGAAAGAAGTGTTCTCCAATCATTCGTATTTAGCATTAACGCCAGCTGAATTCAATAAACAAATAGCTAAAGCTATTGCAGAAGACAATGAATTGCTTAAAGCAGAAAGAATCAGTTTTTCAAAAAACTTCAGTTGGAAGAAAGTAACTGCTAATCTTTTACAAGTTATTCAAAAGCTGAAAGAAACAGTTTAAAATTTATTTTTTATAAAACCAGATATCGAAATTATATTTTAATTGTCTATAAAAATACCTTGCTGTTGATATGAGAGGGTTTTTAGTCTGTGTCCAATTATTTCTTGTCATGGTACTAGGTTCATTCTCTGAATTCTCCTGAATAAAAAGTGATTTAAATTTGTCAAAAAATAAACCTTTACCTTTATTTTGAATAAAAGAGACACACATTCTGTATTCCATTCTATCACCTTTCACATTTTCAGCATAGCGCCCAAATTTGGAGAGAAAGCTAGATCTTCTTAAATGAGGATGATCGCTATAATAATAAATTTTCATGTAATCAGTATACCAAGGCCGTATAAGCATTTCCGAAAAGCCGTTTTTATAAGGTTTTAAGTATGGATATTTTACATAGGCATAGAATCTTATGATGTCAAGATCCTTTCGACCTTTCAGGATCGCTAAAGCATTTTGAAAATTATTGGCAAATGATGAAGTTGGAATGAAATCCTCTTGAACATATAAAGTAAATTCACTTATTACAGCATCCTGACCTTTATTCATGTTATTTCCAAGGCCTTTATTTACTTCCGAAGTAACTAACTTGAAACCATATACTGGCTGAATTTTCTTTAGATAATTTAAATGTTCCAGTTTACTACCATCATCAGAAATTACAATTTCAGCAAAAATACATTGTCTAGACTCAAAAGATTTTAATAACCTTTCCAATGACTCAGATCTGTTGTAATGCGTAATTAATAAGGAAACTTCCTTAAAGTTATAGCTTAATGTATCCATCAGGATTTTATATATGTTTTTAATTTCTTTTTAATCCTATTCAATATCTTGTTAAACAGTCGATTATATTCTGTTTTCGGCTTAAAATCTGCCCATTTAGTTAAACTTAAATAATGAAAAAATTCCTTTTTATAATTCAAATTACTGTCATATGATGAATATATAGGTTTAGTACCAATAAAATGAATAATATAAGGGTTTTGTTCATTCGAAGGTGAATAAGTATTCCAACGTTGATCTAGTTCAAACCACTGGTTTGCAAATATTACGTTTAAACCATATTGATCTGGAAAATTAGCATATTCTTTATATTTAGCAATGCATTTTAGTATTTCCAGTGATAATTCAGTTTTTCTCCATTTTTTTAAATCCATTATTAACAAGCCACTATTAAAGTATTTTGTATCAGGATGAATGCCAAGTTCTTTAAAATTAGTTATTCCACCCCAAGTACTACTTACTTTTTCTGAGCGATCCACAACGCCGGCAATAATTTTTTCATTGATAGCTGTATTCCAAAGCAATGATATGTCTTTTCTAACTACCATATCCACATCAAGATAGATTGCTTTTTCGCAACTTTGAGGAAGGAAGTGCGGTATTAATATTCTTAGGTATACATTTAAGGGGAAATTGGACCTATCCAAGGGTAAAGAAATGTCCTTAGGTAATAAATCAGCCATATCTAGCCAAATTACATTTATCTTTTTATGATCTATAGAAGCTATTAGTTTTAATTTATTTTTGCTTTTTATATTGTCTTCAACTATATATAGGTCAATTGATTCATTGGTTTTATGATTAATTTCAATTGATTTGATCAAAACTGTAAGCATAACTGCAAAGTTGTTGTCACACACAGTAACCAAGGTTATTTTGTTTGTCGCCTCATTCATATAATTTTCAAAAATTTAGTAATTGCTATTTTTATAAATAGACTATAATACATCGATTAATAAGTTTTTTATTTAAAGTTAAATAGTATTCAAAAATAGTTTTTTCTTTGGATAGAGTCATTATTTTTTATGTTAACTTTACTGAAATTATTAGAATAAAAACTTTGGTTATTCTCACTGAAAGAATATGATGGTAGTGTAATTAAATTGAATATTTTTTCTGTAATGATTTTTTTTAAATAGGACTATAAGAAAGGGTAATGTTTAAAAGTTGAAAACTTAACTGGATATACTGTCTATAAAATGAATAATAATAACTGATGCTGATTAATTTTTTAAAAATCTAGATAAAACAACATTATGATTGTTTTTCAATCTAATTTCTTATTTATATAGATTTATTTCAATTTAACTTTTGCTAATTGTCAATATTAAAACTTATCATAAATTTTTATGAATAAAATTTACTTAAAATTTTTATACCTGATTGCTTCTTTAAATTACCCGAATATCAGAAATGATTATAAATATTTTATAAGAGATAATTATTTTTGCAAGACCAGGCAACTAAGATATTATATTAAGGATTACCTAAAAAAGTCTAAATATAAAACGATCGAATTTCAGGGTGAATTTGATCAAGAATTGAGATATGTTTTGCCATTTGCCTATTGGCATCATTTGAATGGCACATTAAAAAAAACAATTTCAAGCAAAAACACAAAGGATTTATATTTTTTTAGTAATGATCATGAAGAAAGGCATAGTAAAAGGGTGTGGGAGTTAGGCTATGATAACTTTGAAATTCCAAATATGACACACAACATAAATTTTAGTTATCTAAAATGGGTTAGGGTTCCATTAAAAACACAGTTTAAAAATGATATTTTTAAATATGAAAAGCCCATTTTGATAATTGCTAATAAATACAATTTAGAGTGGGATGAATTGCCAATTAATTATTTAAGCATATCGTTGCTTGAAAGTATTATCAATAAATATAGTGAGAAATATCAAATAATATATAATAGGCCGTTGCCATCACAAATAGTTTCTGACAACAGTGAAATTCTTGATTTAAATGAATATGAATGGCTTATTGTGAATTATCCTCAAGTTTTATTAATGAATAACTTATACCTTCAGAATATTGATAGGGTGAATAACTTTAATCATTTACAATTATTGGTTTATGCAAACTGTGAGCATTTTATTTCTGCTCATGGTGGCACAGCAGCTTTTGCAAGTTATTTTGAAGGGAATAATATCATTTTATCAAAAAGAGGAATGGAGCATGAACTCAATGAGTTTAATACTATTTTTCCGTCACTATCTGGGGCAAAAATTCACCATGCAAAAACAGACGTAGCTGTACATGATTTTTTAGAAGAATATTACTAGGAATATAATCAAAAACCAAAATTTAGGATCGAGATATATTTTAAATTTAATATTATGTGAAATATTATTGTTGATGAAGCTTTCAATTAAATTAATTTTTATACTTTTCCAGTCGATTCCGCTAATGCATTTTGGGATTTTATTATGAGATAAAATTTTATGTTTTATTGATTAAAAATAGATTTTTACATAAATCTCCAATGAGTTTTAAAAAGACTTTTTTCAAGAATGTTTTGGTTACCGGTGGTTATAATTATTTATCCCAGCTCATCGTATTTTTATCTTCTTTTATTACGGCACGTTTACTTCTTCCCGAAAACTATGGACTGGTAGGTTTAATAGCTGTATTTATAAACTTTATATCAGTTTTTTCTGATAGCGGTATTTCTTTAGCTATCATAAAGAGCGATTTTGGAAGGTCCTACCATAAAGGGATGGATGGTTTGTCCCTATTAATTGGTTTAGTGTTATTTATTTTAACGACTCTTTTGGCATGGCCAATAGCCTCTTTTTATGGAAATCATGGACTAATATTGCCAGCCATCATTCTATCTTTTACATTTTTAACGCGTAGCCTTTCTATAGTAAGAAGTGCACTGCTTGCAAAGACATTAGACTTTAATGAAATTGGAAGATTAACCCTGATCAATACCATCATTAGTATTATATTAACTATAATATTAGCCTATTTCGGAGCCGAGCATTGGGCAATTATTATTCCGCAAATAATTACATCAATAATTTCCATTCTTTATTTTGAAAATATAGTTAAACTTGGTTACAGGATTTATCCTCTAAAATATATAAAAGTAGCCTTTAAGTATACTCGAAGTAGTCTTCAAAATCTTTTAGGTTTTAATATGGTTAATTATTGGTCTAGAAACGCCGATAATCTTATTGTTGGTAAAATATATGGGGTGAGCGATTTGGGTATCTACAACCGTGCATATAGTTTATTAACCATGCCTTTATCCTTGGTTACAGGATTAATGAGTACAGTATTGTATCCAAGTTTAAAGAAACTAAAGGCTGAGGGAGGGGATATTAACAAAGAGTATATTTTTGTGCTCAAAATTATCTCTATCCTTGTTTACCCAATTGCCTTCCTGTTCATCTTGTTTCCAGTACAACTGGTATCTATCCTTTGGGGTAAAAACTGGCTTGAAGTAAGTACACTACTGCCTTATTTTGGATTGCTGATATTCGGGCAGTCTTTACTATCAACTACGGGTAATGTACTAGTCTTATTGAATCAGGAAAAAAAACTAATGATTAGTGGTTGGTTTGGTGCTTTTTTTACCATTGCAGGAATCTCGATTGGTGCCATTTATTCCTTGCAAGGGATTGCCCAATTTTACTCATTGTCGTTCATTTTATTTGTATTACCTTTTAATATGGTTTACATATTTTACAAAGCTTTGGGTTTTAATCTTAAACAGCTCCTTATATTCTGGTTACCCGTAATCTTAATCTCATTAGGCATTTGGTTTTCATGTTTTTATGATTATTATTGGGCTAAGGTTTTTTTATTGCTAATGATGTTTATCAATATGGTTCTAGGTTCAAGAAATGAAATCATAAATATCATTAAAATCATATATAAATCTCCTAAAATAAATAAATTTCTTAAAAACAACAATGCGTAGTCAGATCCCTAATGAAAATAACATTAAAATATTTGTAATTATTGTCACTTTTAACGGGGCTCAATGGGTTGAAAATTGTTTTAATAGTTTGCGTAATTCAACCATTTCGGTACAAACAATAGTCATTGATAATAATTCAACCGATAATTGTATATCTCTTATACAATCTGGTTTTCCAGAGGTTAGCATTTTACATAGTCCTGAAAATCTTGGTTTTGGAAAAGCGAATAATATAGGTATCACAGAAGCGCTTAAATTGGGCGCTGATTATGTTTTTCTTTTGAATCAAGATGCCTGGGTTATGCCAGAAACTATTGAAAAATTGGTGGAAGTTCATCAAGCGAATCCTAAATATTATGTTTTGAGTCCGTTACACCTAGATGGTACAGGTAAGAAATTAGATTTTGGGTTTTCTCTTTATATCTCACCATACCATTGTGAAAATATGGTGTCTGACTTAATTCTAAGAAATGGATCTGTAAAAGAAGTGTATACCACTAGTTTTGTAAATGCAGCTTTTTGGCTTATAAGTCGTGAAGGGATTGAAAAGATAGGTTTGTTTGATCCTATTTTTCCTCATTATGGTGAAGACAATGATTATTTGCATCGTGTAATATTTCATGGAGGAAAGACAGGCGTTTGTCCGGCTGCATTTGCTTGTCATGATAGAGTTCAGGAATTGGCAAGTGTTGAAAAATTTCCTTATGGTAAGCGTTACAAAAGACAAATAGTAGGCTGCTTGATTACTTTAATGAACATCAATGATAGTTTTTATCATTGTTTTATGGTTTTTTTAAGATCAAGAATGGAATTCTTTTTCGCTTCATTTTTTAAAGCCAAAATGAAAGAATCATTTCTTGAACTAAAAGTTTTCTTTTACATTTTATTGAAAATTTCAAAAATCAAGAATCACCGAAGATTGAATATGGAAAAAGGGAGTTGGTTAAGTAAATAATGTTCTTCTGCAAATTAAAAGCTGTATAGGTTACGGTTCTCTAATAATTATTTCTAATGTAATAAAGTTTATTCTTTTCTCATATTTGGTTAAGGTGCCGACTATCAATGTCGAAGATTATTAAATAATTTTATGCAATTATCGTATTATAAAATTAAATTCTCAACCAATTTGGAGGTAAAAGATCCTTAGTGTTCCAATTCGGTTGGTTTTTAAACCAACTTGTTGGTGCAATAACAGTTTTATTAGTATTATTATTTAACCAGGCCCCCCCACCAACTAAAAGAACTGTTCGCAATTATATTGTGGCTACATAATTTCATTAAATGCAAATCATCTAAATCAGCATCAATTCCAGTATTCGTTACAAATACAAAATTCTCTTCTTGAGTGAAATTTTTCAAAACCCAATCCATATCATCCGTAAAAACAAAGTACTTACAATTAAATCGCTTTTCTTTCATTAACTCGATTGCTCTTTGATAATACTCTATACCAATGAAGCCAAAGGTCTTACTAAACTCAGGGTGGTTAACATAATCACCTCGTCTAATATGAATTGAAACTGCATTTTCCGATCTTTCAATTTCCTTTTTATAAGAATGAAATTCAAGGCCAGGTATATTATTAAATTTTAATTCTTCTTTAATCTTACCTGCAGCATCTTTAAAATAATTCTCTGAATGCCAATAGCCTTTAAAATTAAGTAGATAGTTATTTAGCGTAAGTACTTGTGGATTAAAATGATAATACTCTTCTTTAATCGTAGAGTATAAAGGGGGAAAACTATGGTTAGGTGTAGTCGGTAACTTATAATGCAGGATTTTTGGCAATTAGGAATGCATGTAGCCGGTAAGTATAAGTGCAGGATTTTTGGCAATTAGGAGTACACAACATTCGGTAAGAATACCGCCGAGAAAACGGTAAGAACGAATACAT